>QHXG01000043.1 GCA_003222845.1 Acidobacteriota bacterium
ATTGACCAGGGCCGAGGTCTGGAGAGTGTGCCCCTCTCGCTCCCGCCCCATGTAGCGCCGGGCGATCCGGTGCAGTTCTTCATAAACGAGCGGGATTAGCGTTTGCAGTGCCGCTTCATCTCCACTGCTCCACGCTCGCAATAGTTGCGAAACTTCATGTGGTGAGGGTTGAGGCATCCCTGGCCTTCTCCTCAGAAAGGGTCCGACAAACTTTAGGAAGCTCTGAACAAGCCCTTTCGACGCGTAGCGTCGGTATGAATTTAGCCCGGCGTCTCAACGCCGGGATCAGGTTATTAGCCCGTTCTCGTCCCGTAGCAACGATTGAAATCCAGCGCTTGTTTCAGGTGTCGCTGCGCGACGCAGAACACCTCGTTGACCTTCCCGGCCTTGAAGAGTCCGTGTCAAAACTCACATCACGGCGATATGGTCCTCGACGCGTAGCGTCGCGGTTGAATTTAGCCGGGCTTTTCAAAGCCCGGAAAGACGTTTGCAAAATATCTCTCGTCGCGTTAGCGACGCCTGAATTGCTGTTGTTCAGTCGTCGCTAACGCGACGAGAGAGCAATGTTTCGCGTCTCTCCCGGCGTTGAAACGCCGGGCTAGATTCAGTTCGACGCTACGCGTCGAAACATCCCAGCCAGCCGGCATCCGAGTTTTGACACACTCTCTGAAAGGCCGGGCTAAATTCATAACGACGCTACGCGTCGCAACTCCTTGATCAGAGGTTCCTGAGTTTGTCAGACAGCGCGGACCAATTATCGCACCGCTCACCAGCGACTACCAGCAGAGTTATCCATCAGAATAAGTTCACTGCCGCACCGTACCGCACATTCACAGGGGACTCCTGGAAGACGACGGCTGCTTCACCAAGGTTGGCCGCAGACCCGGCAGTCTGCGGTAACGGTTCAACTGAAAATATTTTTCTTGGGGATTACAGTTTTCAGTTTCACTTCCCGCCTTCATAAGTGGAGGGCAAGATGTTCTTTCCAAAGCGAAGTAAGCCAACCGCAGAGGCTCAGGTCCTAATCAGGATACTCGCGCATTCAAGTCGGAGAGAGCGTCCCGGAAAGCCAATCCAGCCCAACAGCTAAACAAGTCAACACGAACAACCCGGTAGTAGGCATCGCCAGGCCGCAGCAAAGCGACCGCCCGGTAGACGTGTGTCCGTTTTGAGGTCGCTTCGGCCGGTTCACAGAAGAGGAGAACAAGATCATGACACGCAAGCTCGCTTTGATAACACTTCTTTCGCTTTTACTGACACGCACCGCGACGGCAGCGCCGGGCGTCGTAGATCTCGCGCTTCAGGATGTCGGTACCGGATCGGTAGCAGAGATGAAGAGAAGCATCTTTAGCCTCCCTTTCACCGTTTACGACGCAAAAGATTATCGACCGGCGATCGCGTCGCTGCCTCAGTCGATTCGTGAGGGCAGGATTTCGGAAGGCCAGCTTTTGCGAAGAGTCGAAAGCATCATAAGGCCCGTCATCGAGTTGCACCATCACACTGACAAGATTGAGTTGTTCCTCTACCGGGATGAATTCGCGCGCGCGATGGTTTGGCTGGGCTGCGTACTGGTCATCTCCGACGCCCTCGCCGACCGTCTCCACGACGACGAGTTGGCCGGTATCGTCGCGCACGAGATGGGGCATGCTTACTTCATGATCGAAACCATTAAGGCGAGGAAACATGGAGATCATCAGGCAATGAAAATTGTAGAGCTTGAATGCGACGCCGTCGCGATGCTAACCCTGAAGTTGCTGGGCCATGATCCCGCCGATCACTTTAGAGGTTTACGCGGGGTCACCAATATCGACCGAACGAACGGCTCCAACAGAATCGACTCCAGGGATTACCCCTCAATTGGAGAACGCGCACAGTTCGCGCAACGTTTCATCAAGTTGCTGGCTTGAGCTAACGCCGGGCAATTAGCCAACGGTCGACTTAAGAAGAGTTATTCCCTGCGCCCTCTTAGCCGCTCGCAATATTCCGTTTTAAGCGGACTTTAGGGAAGGAAGATCAATTAGAGTCAACTCTCGAAACCGACGCATGCACATCGAGCCTGCCCTTTGTTCAGGTGGCGCTAACTAAACAAACGGAAGGAGTGTCAGGCGTTGGCTAGCTGCGAATCGATTATTGTGATGAAGAGTTCGCTTTGAGATTTTGATTGTTTGCCTGCTGCCTCTCTTCAAGAATTGCTTCGAGCTCCGCGATCGCCTCAAAGTCTTTCGGTCGTCCTGCGGCGCGTTTCACTCTAATCAGGTATTCAATTCCCAGGCAAAGGCATTCGCTGCCATGCAGCTTTAGAGTCAATGAATGCGGCACAATATCATCGTAGCTTCCGCCGCCGGTAATTTCACCAAGCAAATCAAGCGCGCCCCGGCTGGTAACCAGTGTGAAGTTAAGTCCCTTCTTGATCGTTTCGTCGCTCCAACGGAAGGGCAAGTTGGGTGGCGCCCCGCGCAAATAGGGATTCAAAGGAGCAAGGGCTGACACGAGCCGGGAAATATTCTCAGGAGTGCGTCGATAAACTATATCGAGATCGCTGGTCAGACGCGCCGAACCATGGCCGATAGCCGCGGCGCCGCCGACGACGATGAACTCAACGCCGGCCTGCGAGAGCGTGCGGATCAGGCCTCGAAAATCAGTCTCCACGATTGGCCTGCTCTTTGACGGCGCGTCTAATTTCGTTGGCGAACTTTTGTAGCCGCTCAAGATTTTCGAATCGTTGCTCCACGGTCAGACGCAAGTTCTCGCGAATCAAGGTTCGATCGATATCTTTTTTGTAAGCCTCGATCACGGGATCGGGCTCTAGCTCTGTAGCCGTTTCAAACATAATTCTATTATAGGCCGCTTCGTTACGAGCACAAGAATTGGAAAGAGAGAGGCTTCGAGCGAGTGCGCTGTGCGCTTCCTGAACGAAGCGGCGCATCCGCTTCTGATCGCTGGCGAGATCGGTTGGTAACACCTTAACGGCAACCGTGCGATCGAGCTTTGTATCCCGGGCGAGATAGACCTCACCCATTCCGCCCTCACCAACCTTCGAGCGGATTTCGTAGCGGCCTAGTTTTGTGCCAATAGTCAGAGTCAACACCGCAGCAGATCCCTTATAAAGCACTTTGCCAATCACTCACGTTTGACTGGCCCCAGGGTTTCATCCAGCCAACCGTTCATCGTGGTTACCATAAACTCGAACGGTGGAACGTGGCCCCCATCGTATAGCACCAATCGCTTGGGCTCAGGCAGCAGTTTGTAGAGCGGTTCAGCCTCGGTCTTCAAAGAAAGATTCTCGTCATAGCGACCGTGGACCATCAGTTTCGTCGCGCGAATGTGTGAGGCGAAGTTTATCGGATTAGCTTCGGCTACCCACGGCAGGTAAGATTTCCGCAGGCCGGCCCCCTGCAAAATAACGGAAGCGTAGCGGTGCTCGACGGCTGCCAGTATCAGTCCAACACGAGCACCGGCACTCGGCCCGAAGAATGCAATTCGGTTTGCATCAACATCGTTTCTCGTCTCCAGATAATCCAGGCCGCGACGCAGATCGGTAATCCAATTGACGATCTTGTCGAGGTACTCAACGGTGTTCGGCTGCGGCTCGGCGTAGCCCTCCGGTCTGAGACGTTCGACGTAGCCTTTAATGACGACTCCAAACGCAACCCTGCCCGATTTGATGTACGGCGCAAGATGATCCTCCATGGCATCCGGCAATGAGCGCAGCCCATTCTCCACATCCGAAGCGGGCACGAAGTGGATTACCTGCAAAGGTCTGGGAAAGTTCTTCGGCAGGTAAAGGTAGGCTATCGCGCGTTCATTATCCGCTCCGTTGAAAGTGATCTTCTCGCGCCGCCACTCATTAGTCTCTTTGACCTCGACAATCTGTGGGTCAAGCGGCGTCTTGTCGTAGCGATAATAGCTGAGCCAGTTTCCAAAATTACCTTCGCTCGAAGGCGTGTACACAGGAATTTCTTTTTTAATCTCGATGCGCATCGCGCCTTGATCGCCCGTCGCGTCCGCAAAGTTGAGCGCGCAACGGAAGCCCACTTTGTTTGAACTGTAGAATCCTGGAAAGGCGGCGTAGTTCGCAAACGTATATGAAGGCTCGCCCCACGCGCCGCCGTTGGCGGGGAAGCCTTCCGATGTCTCGTTAAGGCACCACTCAGAGACATTGCCGGCCATGTTGTACGCGCCGAAAGGGCTCATGCCAAACTCTGAGCTGTCCACGGGCATAGGGCCGTTGTTTTTGAAGTTTGCGTGATAATCGAGGGTGTCTCCCGGATAGAACACTCCCCAGGGCATGTAGTTCACCAGCGGTGAAATGCTGCCATTGCGAGCGGCTTTCTCCCATTGAAAAATCGTCGGAAGCTGCTTGCCTTTGAAAGCGGCAAAGGCAGCCGCCTCGTACCAGGTGATGTCCGTGACCGGATACTCCGCCTTGCCTTCGGGAAAATTCTGGCTAGACCAACTGCGCGGCCCCGGCAGTCTGGCGCGGTCCTTGAACTCCTTCATCGCGTCTTCCCAGGAAAGCGTCTTACCGTCTTTGATGAACGCGTACTTCCAATACTGCTTCTTCAAGTAGCCGCCTGCGTTGATGAACTCTTTGTAATCCTGATTGCTCACCTCATATTTGTCTATGAAGTAGTCGTTGAGCCGCACGCGCGCGTCAGTTGGCCGCGCCCAGGCAACCAGGCGGTAGTCACCGCCCGGAACAAACACCATGCGATCGGGCATCTTGTCCGTCACGATTAATTTCTCTTCTACACGAATCGGCGGCGGAAGAGCGATGAGGTTGCCGTAGTGCATTATTGCGCCTGAGACGGTGCGCTCAGTTTTCGCGTAGCCGGCTTTTTCAAGGTAGAGAATGTACTGACCACGCGCGCCGCGCAGATTGTCGATCGGGGTAGTGCCGACAAGTTGCCGAGCCGGAAACTTTCCTGAACCATCCGGCGGGAAACGCTTCAGGTAAACTTGCGCACCCGCCGGATCAGTGATCACCGAAATAGTCTGAGAGATTGTGGGCATCAGCCGCGTGATCGTTGGATCGTCAGGCAGATACTGCTGCGCCGAAATCGCCAGATCATAAGCGTCGAAATACTTTTGCGCCTGCGCGAGTTCTTCAATGCGCGGAAGCTGTGCTGTGGCCCATTTCACGTTAGCTCGTCGCCAGAAGAACCAACCGGTCCCGGCCACCAGGACGAGAGTCGCGATCACGATCAATCCCGTTCGGTTCGATGACGTCTGCCAAAGATTCCTAAGGGCGCTTTCTTTTTCAGTGGTTCGCGTTGTTTGCACAGCTCCGATACCTGGCTGTTCAGCGGTCTCGACGATCGCCGGCGGGCCGCTACGCGTCACCGATTCATTCCTGCTGGAATCCGGCGGCGTGGAGCGTTCGAGCCGGTGCTGAAATTCCAGCTCGTTTCCCAGACTCCGCAAATCAATCAGCAGGTCCTTGGCCGTTTGATAACGCTCATCCGCGTCTTTGCGTAGAGCTTTACTAACTATTCGCTCCAACTCTGCTGGAATATCTCGTGAGAAGCGCGCCAGCGGGGCGGGCTCGTGCGTGAGGATCGCTGAAGCAGTTGCCGCTGAGCTCTGGCTCGCGAATGGCTGTTGGCCACTAAGCATTTCGTAGAGCATGACACCGAAACTGAAGATGTCGCTGCGTCCATTGAGCGTTTCGCCGCGCACCTGCTCGGGGGACATGTAGGGCACCGTGCCCATGATGGCGCCGGGAGTGCTTATCAGCGCTTCTGTCGCCGCCTCGGTGTCGATCATGTGCGCCGGTTGGATTACTTTTGCCAGACCGAAATCCATCACTTTGGTCTGCCCGCGCGACGTGATGATGACGTTCGAGGGCTTGATGTCGCGGTGGATGATTCCACGTGCGTGCGCTTCTGTGAGCGCGTCAGCCACCTGCGTTGCGATGGCGAGCGATTCTTTCAATTTCATCGACCTGCGACTGAGTTTTAGATCGAGCGTCTCGCCTTCAACGTACTGCATTACAATGAAGCTGCGGCCATCTGCTTCACCGACTTCATAAACAGAGCAGATGTGCGGATGATCGAGTGTTGCCGCCGCGCGCGCCTCTCTAACGAGGCGCTTGCGAGCGTGTTCATCTGAGATTGTTTCGGGCGGTAAGAGCTTGATCGCCACGCGACGGTCAAGCTGTGTATCCTGGGCGAGATAGACCTCACCCATTCCGCCTTCACCAAGCTTCGAGCGGATTTCGTAGCGACCGAGTTTTGTGCCCGTTGCTATCGTCACTTCTTCAAGTCCGCGACCCAATTGACGACTAATTCGAGGGGTACGGAGCTTCCTAATTTCTGCGTGTCAACCAAGAAGCGTTTGCCGTCGCGCGCCACGTCGTAGCGGTAGCCCGGTGAAGCGGCGAGGCGCAATTCGAATAGTGGTTGAGCATTGCCAATCTCCAAAGTGGATTCCTTCGGGTTGACTTCCGTCGCCATCAGCTTGTTGTCAGGCGACACGAAGAAAATCTCTCTGCCATCGCCTTGCCAGCGTGGTTCCGTGCCGCCGTTTCTCGAGACCTGCCATTTGCCTCCAGGACCAGGAAACGGAGCGACATATACTTGATTGCTCCCGGACTCGTCCGAAACATAAGCGATCCAGCGGCCGTCGGGGGAAAACTGAGCATCGACTTCGTTGAACTGCGTCCGCAGAAACGGGAAAGGTTTGCGATCTCCGAACATGGGCAGGATCCAAATATCGTACTTGGTGTTCCCCTTTATGTTCGTGCTGCTGTAAGCGATGAAGCGCCCATCGGGAGACCACGAGGTGGGACTTTTGTTCTCCTCTGACTCGAAAAGAATTTCGTCGCTGCCGGCCCCAGTGGAATCCTTCTGGTAAATGTCAGCGTGGCCTTTTCGATTCGAAGCCCAAACGATTTGCTTTCCGTCAGGCGACCAAACCGAATACACGTCAAAGTCCGGATCGAATGTAAATCGCGCCGGCACGTTGCGCGATAATTCGTAGATCCAGATGTCCGGACTTCCGGCTTGAAGATCAAAGATGCCCGTCGCGACCCGCTGTCCATCCGGTGAAAGGCGAGGTTGAGATACCAACGCCGGCTCACCTATCGATCCGATTTGCTTGCCACTGCGGTCGAACCAGAGGAGTTGACGATCGGTCGTAGCTAAAGTGCCTTGAAAAATCAGAACGCCATTTTCGGACGCAGTGAATTCAGCGCGCGCGACTCCAAAATCGAATTGCACGTGTTCGGCAACGGGCAGCGCGTCACCTGTCAATTGAAACGTCTTGTCATCGAAAGGCTGAGCCATCAGCGTGCCATCTCGAATGAAAAGCAAATTTCCGGATTCATAGACCGGGCTGGTATCGGTCCGCACGATTAACTTCTGTTCAAGAGAATCGAGGGCACCAAGATAAATGCCGTTGCTTTCCTTGGGCGTAGCCGCCGATGTAGTTCCCGCGCGATAGAGAAAGTGCCGTCCGTCAGGAAGAAACCATGGCCACCGATGCGTTGTCTGTAGCTTCGAGTCGTCCAGCTTGGTTACGACGGTCGTGGCGCCGCCACTGGCCGAAACTCGATAAAGCGGAGAGAAGTTATCGGGTGCAAGAACAATCACGCCATCACGGTTCCAAGTGCCGCCGCGGCCGTTTGGCGCATCACAAATCGTTTGTGGAGGACCACCTGATGCGTCGATCTTTTTCAATTTTGTCTGCGCAAAAAATCCGACGAAACGGCCATCGGGTGACCAGAAAGGAAAAGTGGCGTCGTCTGTACCGGCGAGCGGCTGCGCCGTCGGGGCGCCCAGCGATCGCACCCAAAGCAATTGCTTTCCGTCGCCACTCCGCCCAACAAACGCGAGTCGCAGGCCGTCGGGAGAAATCGCAAACTGATTGCGCGGCAAATAATTGGCGCCCGCGGGGGGAAGAATGGCAGCACGAATGACGTTCGTACGAGTTGGCGTCGGCTTGAATGAAGAGATTAGAAGCGCGATAGTCATGAGCATCCCCACCGCAAATATGCCCGCAACAATCCAGGGCAGATGCTTAACAAGCCTCGCCGAAATCGGCACAGCAGAAATCGCAGTCATCGTCTGACTGGAAACTGGCGCGGAGCCGGACAACGCCTCCAGTGCAAACGCCAAATCGCTGGCCGAATGAAATCGCGCTTCCGGGTTCTTTTCCAGGCAGTGATTGACCAGTCGTTCGAGCGCAGGAGAGATATTATGGTTCGTCTCAGAAAGATCGGGCGGATCTTCTTTCAAGATCGCGCTCATCGTTTCAGCCGCCGACTCGCCGTGAAAAGCGCGGCGACCGGAGAGCATTTCGTACAGAATCGCGCCAAACGAGAATATGTCGGAACGATGGTCCACTGGCCGCCCGCGTACCTGTTCGGGCGACATGTATCCGACAGTGCCAATTACCACACCGGGATCAGTATCCACGCGTCTGGTCGGAATGTCTGTCTGTGATTGACTACTGTCGGGCTGGGTAAGTTTGGCTATTCCAAAGTCGAGAATCTTCACGCGGCCATCTTTGGTGATGAAGACGTTGTCGGGCTTCAGATCGCGATGAACGATTCCTTTCTCATGCGCGGCGGCGAGACCGTGCGCGATTTGACTAGCGTAGTCGGTCACGCGGCGCTGGGCCAACGCGGCGCCGCTCATTCGCTGACGCAATGTCTCGCCTTCCAGTAATTCCGAAACGATGTAAGGCGAACCATCATGCGTGCCGATATCATGTACGATCAGAATGTTGGGATGATTGAGTGCGCTCGCGGCGCAAGCCTCTTGTTCAAAGCGATGCAGACGATCAGAGTCGGCGGAAAAAGATGAAGGTAGAACCTTAACGGCCACGTCGCGGCCCAGCCGGGTATCGCGCGCGCGATAAACTTCGCCCATCCCGCCAGCGCCGACGGCAGCGACAATTTCGTATGGACCTAGTTTTGTGCCGGTCGCAATTGCCACGAAAGGCTTTGGAGATCGTATTGGGGTCTTCCCGAAACGCAGCTATTCTAGATTAGTTCGCCGTTCCTGCGCTAGAGAAAGGCATTCAGAGTAGTGCTCTGTTGGAATTTACTAACAGAGCATGACCGCATTCAGAGTAAGAAGCCTTAGTCTCGCCTTGGTGATGAAGGCAGAATCCGACTAAAGTTGCTAGTCTTTAAGAGCATGCTCGATCTCAAACCGGCAACTTTCGAAGAATTCGAACGCGAAGCCGAGCGTGGCAACGTCGTGCCCGTCGTGCGTAGTGTGCTCGCTGATTTGCAAACGCCGGTGGGCGCGTTTCTGCGAATTGCCGATGATGCGCAATACGCGTTTCTCCTGGAATCGATCGAAGGTGGTGAGCGAGTCGCTCGCTATTCTTTTTTGGGCGCGAATCCGTGGATGATTGTGCGCGGGCGTGGCGCCGAAACAATTGTCGAAAAGAGTGGCGCGCGCGAAGTACACCAGAAGAATGCTGTCGAATTCCTGCGGGAATATTTTCGCGATCAGAAACTTGCGCGCCGAGGTGGATTGGCGCCGCTTTTGGGCGGAGCGGTTGGCTATCTCGGTTACAATGCGGCGCGTTGGTTTGAGCCGGTGCTCGATGTGGACGGGACTGCGGCGGGCGATGCTGATGGTGCGGTCCTTATGTTCTTTCGTAATATCGTCGCGTTCGATCGCGTTCGCCTGCAGATGGAGATTACGTCGATAGTCTTCACCGACGAAGCCGCCGGCGATCAAGCCCGGCTGCGCGAACTCTACGATGGCGCGGTCGCTGAGACTGAGAAGATTGAAAAGAAACTTTACGAAGAAATAACGGTGCCATCCATGATGCGGCCGCGCACCGGCGACACCACCGTTCATTTTCAATCGACCTGGCCGCGGAGAGATTTCGAGGCCGCTGTAGACAGCGTCAAAGAACACATTGCCGCCGGCGATTGCTATCAGGTGGTCATCGCACAGCAGTTCACCAAGCCAACGCCGGCGGAACCGCTATCGATTTATCGCGCGCTGCGGGCGACGAATCCATCGCCGTACATGTACTTTCTGCGTTTAGGTCATGAAACAATTATCGGCGCCTCGCCGGAGATGCTGGTGCGCTGCCACGATCAGCGGCTTGATTATCGGCCCATAGCCGGAACGCGCAAGCGCGGCGCGACGGAGACCGAAGACTGGATGCTCGCCGAAGAAATGCGCAATGATGAGAAGGAAGTGGCGGAGCACACGATGCTGGTTGACCTGGGCCGTAATGACTTGGGAAGAGTTTCAGACTACGGTTCGGTGAGTGTTGAGGAGTTAATGAAAGTCGAGAGTTATTCGCACGTGCAGCATCTCGTCACCAGCCTGCGCGCGCGTTTGCGTGACGATCTCGATCGCTTCGACGCGCTGGCGTCATGTTTTCCGGCGGGCACGGTAACCGGCGCCCCTAAGATTCGGGCGATGGAGATAATTCGCGGACTTGAACCCGCGCCTCGGGGCGTTTACGCCGGCGCGATTCTTTATGTCGATTACGCAAACAATCTCGATTCGTGCATCGCGATTCGCACCATGGATTTGCGCAATGGCGTGGCTACCGTGGAAGCAGGCGCGGGCATTGTTGCCGACTCGGTTCCCGAGCGTGAGTATGAAGAATGCATTAACAAAGCGCGGGCATTGTTTCGGGCGATTGAATTGGCTGAGAAGGGATTGTGAGGGCATGATATGATGTCCGAGAAGGAGAGGAATGTTTATAGACACGGTGAGACCCAATGATTCTGATAGCCCATTCATGGGCGAAACGAAGTCGGTTTCGCTCGTAAACGAGCTTCGGGTTCAAAGGACATGGCCTTGTTCTATAAATATTACGCCGCCACGCGGCTCTTCAAAATGGTTAGGTCGACGTCTTGTAGGACTGCTCATTCTTATCTCACTGGTCACTGCATTTATCCTCGCGGCATCTGCGGCAATCAACGCTCAGAATCCCACGCCGAACATTGAGACATTAAAGAAAGCGAATGCTCGGCCGGCAGAAACGACGACCGCTCACGCTGATCCTTTCGATGGCGCTTCCATTGAGAAGATGTCCGCACAGTGCGTAACGCTTGAGACGGAGCAGGGGTCGATTGTGATCGAAATGCTGCCCGGGAAAGCGCCCGAGTCTGTGCGGAGCTTTCTCAATCTGGCAGCGACCGGCGCTCTGGATACGACAACCTTCACTCGAGTCGTGAAAACTTTTGTGATTCAGGGCGGCAATCTTTCCACCAGCGAGAAGTGGAGCGCCGAATTGGCAGCGCGAATGGCGCGTCGTCTCCCCGATGAACCAAGCGACGTCAGACACGTGCGCGGAATTGTTTCGATGGCCCGCAGCGACGAACCGAACAGCGCCACCACGCATTTTTTTATTTTGGTTGGCGATGGACCACATCTCGACGGCAAGTTCAGCGCATTTGGGCGAGTGACGAAGGGAATGGAAGTGGCCGACGCAATCAATCGCGCGCCATCTGAAGGCGAGAAACCGATGACGCCGGTGCGCATCAAACACGCCGGCGTGGCTCAATGTCAGAAATGACCGGCGATATTCGTAGATCGTTTACTCAGTTGATTATTCTTGGTCTCGCGCTCTGTCTCTGCTCGTGCGAGGGTGCTGAGAAACCAACGCCTGAAGCAGCCAAGCGTTTCTTAAAACTTCGGGGGTATGAATTCGACGAACAGTCTTTCTTCAAAGCCGCGGCGGCCGGCGATGTGCTGGCAGCGAATGGTTTTCTCAGCGCCGGGATCAATCCAAACGCGAAGGATGAAAACAGCGACACAGCTTTGACAGCTTCGGCAGCGCGCGGAGACTTGCCGATGGTAAATGCGTTATTGAGTGGCGGCGCGGATATTAATGCAAAAGGGAGAAACAATTGGACCGCACTCCTGCTGGCGCTCGAACGTGAACACGACGAAGCGGCGAATGCCTTAGCGGGACAGCCGAATCTGGATCTAAGCGCGGAAACGCCGAATGGAATGACGGCCCTGATGTTAGCTGTTTGGCATCAACGTGAAGCGCTGGTGCGCAAACTCTTGCAGCGTGGCGCGGATGTCAATCATCAGGACAAGGACGGTGACACCTCGGTCCACGGCGCCGCGTGGTTTGGGAATGCCAAGATTCTGGACGCTCTTCTAAACGCCGGCGCAAATCCAAACGTTAAGAACAAACTCGGCGGAACCGCGCTAATGTGGGCCGCGAGCTACGGCCAGGACGAGGCGGTGCAGATACTCTTAAGCAAAGGCGCCGATCCGCGCATCAAAGACAACGACGGCGTAACCGCGGCAGGTTGGGCGGCGAAGAATGGACGAAGTAATCTGGCGATCATGCTACGCGAGGCGGAGAAGACAGAAGGCAGAAAGCAGTAGGCAAAAGGCAGAAGGCAGTGAGCAGACTGCAAGAGCCAAGACGAATAAAAGATCAAAGACCAAAGACCAAAGATCAATGCTCTTAGTAATCGATAATTACGATTCTTTCACTTACAACCTGGTCCAGTATCTCGGCGAACTGGGCGAGCGGATCGAGGTCCGCCGCAACGATGAGATCACCATTGACGAGATTGAATCGACGATCCGGCCAGATCGAATCGTGATTTCTCCAGGACCGGGCACTCCCGATGACGCAGGGGTGTCGATGAAAGTCATCAGCCATTTCGCCGGCAAGCTGCCGATTCTCGGCGTGTGCCTGGGTCATCAATCGATTGGTCAAGTGTTCGGCGGGCAAGTGGTGCGGGCGCCACAGCTCTTTCACGGCAAGCCTTCTAAGATTCAGCATGACAATAAAACCATCTTCAAAGACATCATCCAGCAATTCGACGCCGGCCGTTATCATTCATTAGTCGTGGAGCGAGAGACCCTGCCGACATGTCTGGAAGTCTCAGCCACTACGACCGCCGGCACCATCATGGGTCTACGCCATCGCGAATTTAAAGTCGAAGGCGTGCAGTTTCATCCGGAATCAATCATGACCACGGAAGGTAAGAAGCTGCTGGCGAATTTTGTGAATCTCTGACCCGCGCCTTCCAATGAAAATCGCCGATTGCCAAAACTCCAATGCAAGAATCCTCGCGGCAACGCATTAACCCCCCCCGAAGCAGTCGGTGAAGGAAAATAAAAGCCTTGACACACTGATTAATTAGGGCAATAACGTACTTGACTCAGATTAGGTGAGTTTTAGGATTAGCCTTTGCCCCGAAGGGGCATCGCCTCAAAGCCCAGGGTTGCCGCTTCGGCTACCCTGGGAAGTGAAGTAAGAGTCTTTTTCAACCGCAACGCGGTTGCGTCAGGAACTTCGGGCGGTCGCAACCGCGATGCAGTTGCAAGGCGCGATCAGATTCTTTTTTTCCCAGGGTAGCCGAAGCGGCAACCCTGGGCTTTGGGATGTAGCCCCTTCGGGGCTAATCAGAAGTGATCTGAGTCAAGTATGTTATTGCCCAATTTAGGAGAGCATTATGTCCTCTCCAATTCAGACACTTCGCTCATCACACCGTAATATCAGTCTAAATTTGTCAATATTTAGTCAGGGATTATTGTGGCTGTTACTTGTTTCCTGCGCGTGTATCTTGATGACGGCACTCGCGTCAGCGCAGGACACCAAAACGCGGACAACTACGTCCGGTTCAAGCGTCTCGGTTTTTACCTATAAGGAAATTCCCGCAGCAACCGGGCCCTGCACTCCCGAAGAGTGTGATTGGTGGAATCGGTTGCGAGAAGCCGGCAACAAGCTGCTCCGAAAAGGTGACGGGAAGTCCAGGAGCGTCTTTGCTTCTCTTTTCGTTGAAGGGATAACGAAGTCTTACAGCGTTCCGTTAGCGGATCGTCCGTCGCAGGCTCTATTCTCTCCCCCGGTGCAAATTGCTGATCTCCCGATAAAGCCGAGAAACGGAACAGTGAGACTTTCAGTCGAGCGTCGAGCGGATGGATCGGTAGGAGACGTCAAGCTTCTAAACGGATTGGGTTCCCAAGTCGACAAGCGCTGCATCCGGGAAGCAATGAATGTCATATTCTTGCCGGCAGTAAGAGATCACAAATTCATTACTGCATGGGAGACACCCGAGTTTAAATTCTACGCAGCCGGGGCGCCGAAGTAATACGTGGGGGTTGCGATAGCGCCTTTAGCTTTTGCGCCGCGACTTTCAAAACCTCTTTCACCTGCTGGTCCCAATAAGCCCAACTGTGATTGCCGGGTAGTTCGCGATACTCGTGCGGAGTTTTCTTCTCGGAAAACAATTCCGACAGTTCGCGGTTGACGTCGGAAGAGAGTATCCTCAAAATTGTTAATAAACTCGTGGGTCGGAGAAAAGATCTCTCAGAGAGCGAGTTGCACAATAGGTTATGCCGATGTCCCAAAGGCTCGATGAACCCTCGGCTGCAAAAACGGAAATTCTCACTCTCAAGAACTTTCTTACACGCCTGACAAGCGGCCAAAATCTTTCCCGCAATGAGGCTGCTCATTTTCTCGATGCCCTGCTTGACAGTGAAGCTACTGATGCGCAGATCGCGCCGGCACTGATCGCTTTGAAGCTGAAAGGCGAGACGGTTGAAGAACTCGCCGGATTGGCTCAAGGTATGCGACAGCGCGCGATTCGGATTAACTGCAGTCACAGTTGTTTCATCGACACGGCAGGAACCGGATCGAGTCGGGCTAAGACCTTCAACGTTTCGACCGCCGCGGCGTTTGTGATCGCGGGCGCTGGCTTGCCGGTGGCGAAGCATGGCAATCGGGCGGCCAGCAGTCGCTGTGGCAGCGCGGACGTCTTGACCGCGCTCGGCGTCAATGTGTCCTCATCGCCGGAAACTTCAGAGAAGTGTCTGAATGAGATCGGAATCTGTTTCATGTTCGCTCCGCTCTATCATGGGGCGACCGCGCGGGTAGCCGGCATTCGGCGGCAGCTCGGCGTGCAAACTACTTTGTTGGGACCGCTAACAAATCCAGCGCGGGCGCCGCGGCAAATCATCGGCGTCTGGGATCGCGAGCTGATCGAGCCGCTGGCCCAAACGCTGGCGCTATTGGGAACAGAGCGCGCCTGGATTGTTCATGGCGCAGACGGACTCGACGAAGTGACGATTAGTGGTTCGACCTTTATCGCCGAAGCTATCGAGGGCCAAGTGCGAACGTTCGAGGTGGGGCCAGATGACTTTGGCATTGGTCGCAGTGAACTCGATCACTTGCGCGGCGGCGATGCGGAAAGCAACGCGGTCATCATTCGCGAGGTAGTCTCCGGCGGGCGGCAGGACGAAGCGCGGGCTTTGGTCGTGGTAAACGCGGCTGCGGCATTGCACGTCGGAGGTTTTGGCGAAACTCTACGGGAGGCGGCGCGAATTGCCGAAAGCTCCATCGACAGCGGTGCGGCGTTGGCTAAGCTGGATCGATTAATCGAGGCGACAAATAACGTTTGAGGACCAGTCGGTCGTTGAGCAGGGAGCGCATGGACATTCTTTCGCAAATTATCGAGACCAAAAAGGTTCGAGTCGCATCAGCGAAGAAAGCCAGGCCGTTGACAGAACTCCAGGGCGACGCAATGCGGGCGCGGAAAATGTCTGCACGGCATGCGCTCAGAGGCGCGCTGACGCAAAACGAGCGGATTAATATAATTGCTGAATTCAAGAGACGCTCGCCTTCAAAGGGCGAAATAAGCCGCAACGCCGATCCAGTGGCCGTTGCTAAGACTTATCGCCTAGGTGGCGCTGTGGCACTTTCGGTGCTTACAGAAGAAGACCATTTTGCTGGTTCGCTCGATGATCTGTGCGCCGTACGGCAAGCGATTCCCCTTCCGATTCTGCGGAAGGATTTCATCTTTGACGAATATCAGGTCTACGAATCAGCGGCGGCCGGCGCGGATGCTTTGTTGCTGATCGTCACCGCGTTGGATGATGACGCGCTCGTTCGGTTGCGTACAATCACGGAAGATGACTTGGGAATGGACGCGCTGGTTGAGGTGCATACTGCAGAGGAATTAGGCCGGGCCGTCCAAGCCGGCGCTCGAGTCATCGGAGTGAACAATCGAGACTTAAGCACATTCGAAGTCTCGCTCGAAACTTCCGTTCAGCTTGCGTCGGCGGCGCCAAAGGATACGGTCTTGATTAGCGAAAGCGGAATAGGATCGGCCGACGACATTCAGCGGCTGCGGGGGCTCGGTTATCGCGGATTCCTAATCGGCGAGACTCTGATGCGAGCAGACGATCCGAAAGAATTATTGGCGAAGTTTTCTCTAGCCCAGGCGTTCACGCCTGGGAAAACGTAAAGTAAAGTTTGTCCAGCCCAGGCGTTCACGCCTGGAGCGGAATGGAAACTTGCCCGGGACTCCTTCAGGAGGCATTCTACGCTTGAGGAGTGCTCATTAGGACAAAAATCATCGGCGGGCGAGCCTCGCCTGAGGCTTTAGGAAGATAGAGATACGAAGAACGTGATTGGCGTGAGAGCATTGGAAGAAAAGCCTTCAGGAGGCTGGAAAGAAATTAATTCTATTTTCGTTTCCCAGGCGTAAACGCCTGGGCTAGAGAAAAGTCAACTTGTTCGAATGACACTTATAAAAATCTGCGGCATCACGAATCTGGAAGACGCGTGCGCGGCGATCGACGCGGGCGCGGACATGCTGGGCTTTAATTTCTATCGACCGAGCCCGCGTTTTATCGAACCGAGTCATGCAAGAGAAATCATCCGAACCGAGTCATGCAAGAGAAATCATCGAAGATCTCGAGTTAGAATTAGAGCATTCGCCGAAGGCCGCGATGATGGTAGGGGTGTTTGTCAACGAAGCTTCGCCTGAGGCTCTGGTGCGCATCGCAGAAGAGTCTGGGGTTTACGCCGCGCAGCTACACGGCGTTGAGTCGGCCGAGTACTGCCAGGCGGTGAAGCGGATTTGGCGCGATGCTCAGCTAATCATCAAGGCTCTTCGTGTTGACGCGAACCTCGACCCCCAAGAGGTCGGAACCTATGAAGCAGACGCGATCATGCTCGATTCGTTTCATTCGCAATTGTGGGGAGGGACCGGGCAGGTTATCGATTGGTCGGTGGCCCGTCGCGCACGGGAGATTTTTCCGCGCTTGTTTCTTGCAGGAGGACTTTCACCGGAAAACGTAGCCAGGGCAATCGCTGAAGTGCAGCCTTTCGCGGTCGATGCTTGCAGTTCGCTGGAGTCGTCACCTGGACGCAAAGATCGTGAACGCATAAAGGCATTTGTGAGAGCTGTGCGCAGCAGTTAGACTGTCGTGAGATCGAGTTTGGACTTGAGAAACAGTGTGGCGGCGTTGTATGTAAACTCCCTCTCCCTTTGGGAGAGGGCTGGGGTGAGGGCATAGCTTCGAGGAACATTTTCCATTTGTCATTTGACATTTTTCATCTGTTCATTTGAAACGTCTCCTGACAGCCACACTCGGGAATGCTGGCTAATGTCGATGACCTATGCCACATGCCAAAATGGCAAATGAAAAATGACAAGTCGTCCCCTCGCCGCTAAGCCCTCTCCCAAAGGGAGACCGAAACTAGGCAAGAGCACTTACAGATTCTTGTCATCGGAGAAACGTTTGTCGACAACTATCGAATCGCCATCGATCACGAAATTTCCGGAAGTCAAGGTCAATGCCGGTTTAGTCAAGGCTCCGTCGGCGCAAGCGCTGGTCGCTTCCGGATTGCAAAAATCCTATGGACGACGCCGCGTAGTCGATGGCGTGACGCTCCACGTGGAGCCGGGCGAGGTGGTTGGTCTGCTCGGAGCGAATGGCGCGGGCAAGACTACGACCTTCTACATGATTATTGGGCTGGAAACGCCGGAAGCAGGGCGCGTCCATCTCGCCGACCAGGAGGTGACCAGGCTGCCGATGTATCTTCGCGCCCGGTTGGGTCTCGGTTACTTGCCCCAAGAGCCTTCAGTCTTCCGCAAGATGACGGCGGCAGAAAATATTCTCGCGGTATTGGAAACGATGGGCCTGCGTCGCCGCGAGCAGTTGAAAAGAGTTGAGGAGTTGCTCGAGGAATTTGGTATCGCCCACGTTCGCAACACGCGTGGGGACTCGTTGTCGGGTGGCGAACGCCGGCGAACCGAGATCGCGCGCGCGCTGGCTACCGAGCCACAATTCATCTTGCTTGACGAACCTTTTGCGGGAATCGATCCGAAAGCAGTCGACGATATACAGAGCGTAATTCTCTATCTGCGCAATCGGGGAATCGGAATATTGATCACCGATCACAACGTGCGCGAGACGCTTGGGGTGACAGATCGTGCTTATATCATGGCCGAGGGGAAAATTTTCAGATCCGGCGCGCCGCGCGACTTGACAGAAGACGCGGAAGTGCGAAGGCTTTATCTCGGCGAGAAGTTCCGCATGTAAGTTCAGTGCTTGATTAGCGCGCTAATGGGTTATAATCCTTTTGCGGTTTTTCCGCTAACGAAATCCCCGGCCGTTAACTAAGCAATAAGTTGATCGTATGTCAGTAAGGCTTACTACCAGTCTTTCGCAACGTCTCGTATTAACACCGCAGCTCCGGCAGCGGATCGAGATGCTGCAAATGACCACTCTGGAGTTGAGCGACCTAATCCAGCAGCAATTAAACGAGAATCCGGTACTTGAGGAAGTTGCCACGCAGGAAGAGGCACAGGAGCTGGCCGAGAAGATTCTCGATCATATGGCCAGCGGCGGTGAAATCGAAAACTTCGAAGCGCCGACCATCGAAGCCGCAGCGCCCGGACTTGGCGAACCTTCTTCCAACGGTTCTGGAGAGAGTGAAACGGACACGCCTTTTTTACCCGAAGCTGAAACAGAGTTCGCCGCCAACGCCGACGCTGAGGGCGCGAGCCTGGAAGCAGGCGAGGAACTTGCCCCTGAATCTTCGCGTGATGCTTTTGAAGAAGTCGACTTTGGCCGCGAGTTTCAGGACTATCTTGATCCGGGTTACAAGACTCAGGAGTTCGAATACAAAGAAGACGCACCGACCTTCGAACAGTTTCTGACCAAGGCTCCCTCGTTAGCCGAACACCTGGAATGGCAGCTTCACATGGATTGTGCGGACGAGGACGTTTGCGACGCGGCCGAGGCGGTGATCGGAAATCTCGACGAGGATGGCCGCTTGAAAGCGACTAACGAAGAGATCGCGGCCCAGGGTGGATGGTCAGAGGAGACGGTCGAGAAAGCGCGTGCGATCGTAATGAGACTCGAACCTGTAGGCTGCGGCGCCCGCGACGTGCGTGACTGTCTGCTGGTGCAACTCGAAGTTCGCGGTGAAACTGAGCGCTTGGCGACGCAACTGATTCGAGATCATCTCGAAGCTTTGCAGCAGCACAAACTGCCGCATCTATCGAAGCAGATCGGAATCGATATCGAAACCTTAGCGGCCGAGCTGCAATTCATTCGCACGCTTGATCCTTTCCCAGGCAGACGTTACTCGTCCGAGGAGCCAATCCTGATTTCGCCGGAGATTTATATCGAGAAGCTGGAAGATGACACTGAGTATGTCATCTACTTTGCCGATGACGGCAGCCCGCGGCTGCGCATTAATCCCAGCTATCAGCAGATGCTTTCGCAGGCCACCGTCACGAAAGAAACGCGGAACTTTATCAAAGAGAAAATGCGGTCTGCGGTCGACCTGCTGCGCAACATCGAGCATCGCCGCCAGACGATTTATCGCGTGGTGGAATCAATTGTCCATCGCCAGAAAGAGTTTCTCGACAAAGGCGTTCAGTACATTAAGCCGATGATGTTGAAGGACATTGCCGAAGATATCGGGATGCATCTTTCCACAGTGTCGCGGGTCGTTAATAGAAAATACGCGCATACGCCCCAGGGAGTACTCGAGCTGCGGCGATTCTTCACCGAAGGCATGCTGAATGAAGAGGGCGAGGAAGTATCAACCAGGATAATCAAATTAAAGATCAAAAAATTGATAGAAGAAGAAGACTCTCACAACCCAATTACCGACGATCAAGTGGTAAAGATACTGGTGAAGGATGGAATCAAGTTATCGCGGAGAACGGTGGCGAAGTATCGCGATCAAATGCACATCCCCGGTTCGCGCGAGCGCCGCGCAATCGTTTAGTTGATGGAAATCGCAGACGAGACTCGGGCGCACCGGCGTCCCGGCGGCAGAACTAGGAGGGCCAAGACCAGAATGACGTTTGAATATACCGGGCGTCACGTTGAAGTCACGCCAGCAATTCGCCGTCATGTTGAGGAACAGTTCAGAAAGCTGGAACACATCTTTAATGGCAATAATATCCCCGTGCATGTGATTTTGGCGGTCGAGAAGAACCGCCAAACGGGTGAATTAGTTGTTCATTGGTTGGATCATACGCTCACGGCGAGCGACACCAATGCCGACATGTACATGGCGCTGACTCGCGCCGTTGGCAAGATCGAGAAGCAGGCGCTGAAACTAAAGAAGAGAATCATCGACCGCAAACACAATGCGCGTAAGACCTCGGCGGTAGCGCCGCATCCTGATGGACAGATAGAAGCTACCCCGCTGCCGGTGCGAATTATCAACGCGCGGCGGTACAGCGTGAAGCCGATGACCGCCGAAGAGGCGGCGCTGGACCTTTCGGCGAGACCCGATAACTTCCTTGTCTTTCGCGATGCTGAGACGAGCCGCGTGGGAGTACTCTACAAACGGCAAGACGGTAACTTCGGTTTGATCGAGCCGTGACGGCTTTCCCCGGTTTGATAAGAAGGCGACTGATACTTCCGTTGGGAGTATCTCGCTGGTACATCAGCTCGGGTGAAAACTTTAATTGCCTGAGCCGAGCTCGCTCGAATGTCGATAGTGCCTTCCGTCATAATGTCCTTGATGCTGGCAGTGAGGACAAGCGACGCCGTACGTCGCATTCAATGAACCCTTACCTTCAGTCAAATCGCGGAAGAGAACGATCATTGATTGGCACTTCCCACAAGTAACCACAACATACCAATTCCCATCTTCGGGCTCGATGAGCATGGCGGGGGAACCTTTCCGTCGGCGATTTAAGCGAAGTTTCGGGCAGGCCAAAAAACCCAAACTGTCGTCTCTAGTTCGTTGATCCCAAGAACGAACCCAAGGCTTTTCAGCCTGCGGAAATAGCTTATCGGGTCCGTCTGTACGCTCTCGTACATGTTGTCAGCTCTGATGTCCGTATTGGTGTTGCGTCGAACCAATTAAATCATCCAGGGCGTTATAGTCTGGCAGTATCCTGAGGCGATCGTTGGATACTTCCGGATGGTTAATGTCTATGACGGCCACGACCAATTCCCCCAAGTCCTTATGTTCTGATATGAGCTTCATCAGCAGACCCAACGTCGGCAAGTCGAGGTCGGTAAGAATCATCGCGGGATGACTTTGCTCGGCAATTTGAATTGCCTCTTCGGCGTTAGACGCCTGCAACACTCGATGGCCACGATTGATGAGGAGTTGATTCATCTGCACGCTAATCTCATTGATGTCTTCAACTACCAGAATTGTTCGTCCAGTTGTTATAGTCACGGATCACGCCTTTCCAGATTTTCGCTGAAATTAAAACTGATTGTTTGTAGAACCTTGCGCGTTCCGTCTGTGGGTGTCTGTACGTTAGCGCATCTTGCGGATGACTATCGGGAGAAAAGAGTCGAAACGTAAGAGGATGGTGCGAGGTCAGGTGTCGAGGTAGCGATCATATTCCTGCTTCACGGCTTCATAACACTCACAGGATGTTTGCTCCAGGCGTTGGCGATCTACAACTATGACATTGCCACGCCGATAGTCGATCGCTCCGGCTTGTTTGAGGTTATTTGCTGCCACGCTCACGCCGGCCCGGCGCACGCCGAGCATTCGGGATAGGAATTCCTGAGTCAGTAAGACCTCATCTCGTTGCACTCGATCGTGAGTCAGCAGCAGCCAGCGCGCGAGGCGCTGCTCGATCGTGTGCAAACGATTGCAGGCGGCGGTCTGAGCGACCTGGATGAACATAGCGTTGGTGTAGCGCAACATGCTCTTTAGCAGCCAGCCATCCTTTTCCACTTCCCCGTTCAAGTCGTGCACACTCATGCGCATCGCCTGCCCGGTCGCTTGCACGAGCGCCTGATGCGGCGTGGTCTTAGCGCCCAGAACAACCGGCGTTCCCAGCATTCCTTCAGCACCGATCACGCCGGCTTCGACCGTGTCGCCATCTTCGAACAAAGCCAGCAGAGAAATGATTCCCGCCGTCGGAAAATAAACGTAATCAATTGTCTGCTCCGGCTCGTAAAGAACGTGTCCTAATTCAAGCTCGACAATCTTGAGTCTTGGCAAAAGCTGAGCGAGTTGCGATTCGGAGAGCGTATTCAGAATTGCGTTTGAGCGCGCGCCATTACTTTGCGACCCTGAATTTTGCGCGCCAGCGGACGCTACACGATTCCCCGGTTGCGTACTTCCATTGTGGTTGTGTGGCACTTGGCCTCCTCGCTGCTGTCGCGTGTGAAAACACAGCTAACGGCACAAGGAGGAGACTCTTGACGAAAGATGTCTTAACCCGATGTCGAGAGATGAGTAAGTTGGAAAAGAACGATGTTGTGGCTTCGACTACACCATACGCCAGTTATGGGGTTTAGTCCAGCAATCGGGAGTGCGCCAAGCAATGTCGGGCAGCATGCCGTTCAGCATTGGTGGTAGTCTTGTCATTCGCACCCGGTTTCAACCGGGTGGTCAAACGACGACAAACTAACGAGCCAACCGTTTTAACGGTTTCCGGTGCCCCGCCCCACGAAACCGTTTAAAACGGTTGAAGTAAAGAGCAAGCGAGCCACACGTTCACCCGGTTGAAACCGGGTGTGAATGAGAAGTCCACCTATAATTTGTTGGCGCACTGACAACGGGGACTCGGAGACGCTTTCTCCTTTAGAAGAGCGTTTAGCGTTTTGGACCTCCATCTGAATTGGCTTTGGAAACGTCCCTAAGCTGACGGTTTCTTTTCTCCCAATTTATGTTCACGATTATGTCCCATTTCGTACAGACCAATTATCTGCTGGGAGTCTAAAGTGTCAGCGTTACCCCGATAAAGTAATCCTCGAAAGGAGGGAAGCAAATCTCTACTCATAACGAGACTCGGGCTTCCGACAAAACAATGCCCTATTCTTCACGTACAGAAAATACCGGCTCACTTGGCGAACCGCGTCGCACCTTTGGCCATATGTCATTCAACGCAGACGAAAGGACTCACAACGTCAGGGGTGGTCATCAAGACGCAAAGCCGATTACAGAACCGACCGTCTTAATCGCCGACGACGACGACGACACTCGGGTGATGTTTCGGACCCTGCTCGGAACGAAAGGCTATCGCGTGGTTGAGGCCAGCGATGGTGAAGAAGTGATCGAGGTCACGCTGCGCGAGAATCCGGGACTGGTGCTGCTGGATCTTGGACTGCCGCTGATGAACGGACTAAACGTTATCCGACGATTGCGAAACGATCTCCACGTCATCGACATCCCCGTCGTGGTAATTACCGGATACGACAAACACTTCGATACGGCAGTGGCAGCCGGTTGCGACGACTATCTGATTAAGCCGATCGACTTTGGGCGCCTCGACTCGATTTTGAATTATTACGTGCCGCTCAGGGCAAATACGGCGATCGCGTAGCAAATAATCTCTCCCTATCTTCTGAGAACGACATTTACAGCTTAACAATTCGCTTCGCTGGAGCGACGGCAAAGCTTTGGACTGCCATGACGATTGTGGTATGTTGCCATGGCAGTCTTCAGTTGCCTCGCTATGCTAATCCTCGCGAAGCTGAACTTGACTGTGCTACTGTTTTTGAGAACGAGGCGGTAATCATGTCTTCAACTTCAAAGCAAACGGGTCCCTTGCAGAAGTCGTCTAATTTGAACCAGGCCGCAATCGCTGCCAAGCGTGCAAAGAGCGTCGATAGATTGATATTGATCGCCGATGACAACGATGACACACGCATGATGTTTGCGACAGTGCTCACGGCAAGAGGCTATCGCGTCGCCGAAGCGGGCGATGGTGAGAAAGCGATCGAAGTCATCCTGCGTGAGAACCCAGGTCTGGTGCTACTTGATCTGGAGCTGCCACGGTTGAACGGCTTGAGCGTTCTGAGACGCTTGCGAAACGAGCTGAAGAGGATTGATGTGCCTGTCGTGGTGATTACCGGTTATGAACAGCACTTTGAGACCGCGGTAGCCGCGGGGTGCGATGATTATCTGCTGAAGCCGATCGATTTTGAACGGTTGGAGACTCTGCTCGACTACTATCTTCCACTAGAAGTTAAGGCCAAAGGCGCCTGATCATTTTTCATTTGGTCATTCGAACCGTCGTCCCAGGTTTTAGAGCTCAAGCTTTTCGCTGCCCTCTAATGAGGCAGCAACCTATGAGTTGAACTCCGAACCTCGTAGGCCGAAGTCCAATAACAAATGTTAAATGACAAATGACAAATGAGAAATACTAGTCTCTCATCACGATGCCGACGCCGGTTGAGCTGTGCCTTGCAACCCCGAAATACTCCCAGGCTCAGCGTGTACTTCCAATCGATTGTCGATGCCTCTTACTCCCCGCACGAAGCGCACACTTCTCAGCATTCCAGGCAGCACGTCCGTCAGGACTGGCCCTCTCAATGTAATGATGCCGTTGTTTGCGGTGACGTTCAGCGCTCCATCATGCACCCGAAGTCTGCCGAGCTTCGAACGCACGCGCGCAACCAGGACGTCGTCGGACACTTCTTCATGACTAAACAACGATTTGATCTCTGCAGCCGTGCCGTAAATCCGATTGCGCACGTCGCGCGTCATCTTACCGGCAAGATCCTCCGCTTTGTGCCCCGCGGCTGTGACCTTGTCCTGAACCAACGCACGGCGTCGCTTACCACGGTCCGGGTCGAACATGTACATTAAGGCCGCGCCGAGTCCGACTCCGCCGATTAGTGCTACACCTTTATTCATGGAAAGTTCTCCTCTCTAATCACGCGCCGATCAATGCTGGAGCGCGTCTATGAAAAATGAATTGGCCACGATGATCCGCGGATCGATCTACCTTCTTCGGCGTTCCTGATCGCCGCGATCTCCCTGGCCCGGCGGACCTTAGTCGTGGCCTCTTTGCGCACGTCTTGTGAAAGCGATCGGCCGACATCGACGACGTCGTAAAAACGACCCTTCTCATCGCGTCGCACAAAGCGCTTGTCTCTTCCCGTATCAATCAATTCGCGTTTGCTATTTTTCTTTCCTCCCATGATTGCCTCACTGGTTTACCAATATCGTCGGGAGCCGCGCGTTCGTGTAGTCTTGACGAACACTTCACGCGAAAGTGTCCGCGAATGATCCACCACTTACGCAAATATCCCGCTGACTCTGGAACCAGCAACCACAATGCCGCCGGTTTCGCGTAATCGTTTAGAGGCGGGCTATCGCCCGCCTGACTGGTGAATTAAACGGCGGGCGCTAGCCCACCGCTACTAGTCAGTGTGTAAGTCGTGAAATTGCCTGAGGTGGTGAAACAGTCCGGCCCGCCTGACTCAGATAAGCGCGAACTTTCGGCGGCACATGCCGGCGGAGCAAAGCACTCCGCGCTCGCCATTGATCCGCCGCGCTCATTTCTGTGAGGAAACGAATCTCTTTTGCTTCGAGAACGGCAATCGGAACACCATCGCGATACAACACGCGATTCGATGCCACGGTCGCCAGTCGCGAGCCCGGCGTAATGATGCCTACGAGATTAAGCGGATCGGCGGCGCTAACTGAAATCATCGACTCATCGACGGGTGTGCGACGAATCGATCTCAACAATTGCACAGCCTCAGGCGACGCAAACTGCTCACCGGAAAATCCACCCACGAATCGGCCGCCGCGAATTTCGCCACGCGCTTCCAGTCGGCGATAGACTCGCAGCAGATCGCGCCAGGGCATAGTGATCGATTCGCGGTCGAGGAGCTTGCGAAAGATTACACCGTAACGCTGCAGTAGCTTGTGCGCGACTGCTTCGATCATTTCGCGATCCATTGCGCTGACCGGCCCATTAAGCACGGCCGCCGGCTCGTGCTCTGCGCGTCGTAGTCGCACCCAGCGCCCCGCTTCGTCCATGCTGTAAACCTGCCTTTGCCTCCGCCGGCGCTTTTCTATTTCACGGTGGGTGCCTTTGCTGAGCGGCGTCAGCAACGCCCGCAATCCGGTGAAGCTGTCCGCGCTCACCAATCCACGAAACACCAATTCGCCGAGTGCTTCTCCGACCATGCTCGGCAGCAGATTCGTTCCTGCGATGATATCGACAAAGAACGATGCGCCATGATCTTTTAGGTATCCGTAAACAGCTTCAGTGTTGCTCGTAAGCTGAGTGCCGTTCGCTTCGAGCAGAATCGGGAACGCCTTGCTCCAGGTGGACACACGCTTTCTACTCAGGAGAACGACCGGCGTGCTACGAACCGGAGACGAACTATTGGTCCTGTCTGGGGATAACTTCGGCGGCGACAGACGCAGCCAGGTTAGCTTGCCTGAGAGACAGAGCGCGTCAAGCCATGCCGGATCATAATCTGCTACGCGAGCCGGCAGGATTTCAGATTCCCATGAGCCGGCCGGCGCTTCGAAGCCTTCAAGTTGATCGAGGGTTGCTGCCACGCTGGCCGCGCCTTCGACTTTGTGATCGGGCGCGACCTTCTGCCAGACGAAAAGAAAGCGCATGAAATCCGCCGCCGAAACCGGCTCAATCTCCTTACGCAGGCGATTGAGTGTGTATCGGTGAATCCGCGCCAACAGACGACGCGCGCACCACTCCGGGAGCGGGAGCGCACGCATCCTTGCGTGCGGTTCGCCGGCATCCCTGCCGGCTTCTTCCGGCGTGAATTGCCCCTGCATCGCAAACCCTTCCCTCTCCAACTTCGCGAGCGCAACTTCAATCTGGCTCGCCGGAAGCGAAAACGATTCCGCGAGTTCTGGAACCGTCACCGGCCCAAGCCCATCCACACGTCCGCGTAGAATCTCGACCAGCGCATCTTCAAAGGTCCAAGTATCTTCTGCGTAACTCGAAGGCGGATTGATTTGCGGAGCCAAAGATGCCTGTGGATGAATCGCGCGAAGTTGATTCAGCCGTTCAGCCGCAACCCACAACGCGTCAGTACCGCGGGCGGTAGCGACCGGATCATCGAGCGTTGCTTGCCAGGGGCCGGTCGCATCCACCACTCCAGGCGGGCTGCCCGCTTGGGGACCCCGGTCCGCTCGCGGTACTGACACAACGGGATCGAGCACACTCGCTCTTCGCTCACTCACTAATTCGTCCATGAGCGACTGCCAATCATTGCTCCGTCCCTCTTCGATCGTAACGAATCCAAGCTGCATCAATGCGTCGTGCAACTCGTCCGCGTTTTCCGCCTGAGGCCAAGCCTCTCCCCGCACACGCTCAATCGCCGCCAAATCCAGTTTGCCTAAATCAGCCGCTGATTCGGCATCGAGAAAACGGCGATTCATTACTGCCAGCGTTCTTCGCTCTTCGGCCGGAGCATCATCGAGAAACGCATAAGGCTTCGCCGTCAGAATCTCCGCGGCCAGCGGCGAAGGCTCAGTCATCTCGCGCGCGATCAAGCTTCGCTCTCCGCGCTCAATCGATTGCAGCAACCGTTCGAGCCCGCGAAGATCCATCGCTTCTTCCAGGCAATCGCGAATCGTCTGTGAAACCAGCGGATGAGTGGGAACTTCGATTGGACCCGTTAAGTTCTCTGCACAGGCAACTTGATCGGGAAAGACCAGCGCCAGCAAGTCTTCCGCAGCCATCCGCTGAAGTTGCGGCGCCACTTTGCCGCCGCTGCGCCAGCGCGGAATCGCCAGCGCCCGCGTGGCGTTCCAGCGCCAGCGAATATTGAACATCGGGGCGCCCAACAGCGCTTGCGTCAACACATCGCAGACAGTCTTCGAATTCAAATAGTTGAAGATCGTGTCGAGCGGAAAGCTATGAGTCGGCCCCAGCGAGAGCACGATTGAATCTTCGGTCGCGGCAGCTTGCAGTTCAAAATTGAAAGTGCGACAGAAACGTTTGCGGAGCGCCAATCCCCAGGCGCGATTCAGGCGGCTACCGAACGGCGCATGAATCACGACATGCGTGCTGCCATTCTCGTCAAAGAATCGCTCAACAACTATCTGCTCCTGGGTCGGCATCACGCCTAGCGCCAGCTTAGTTGTGAAAAGGTAATCAACTATCTGCTCCGCGGCGCCACGACTTATTCCAACCTCATCAACCAGCCACTTAATACCGGGAGCGCGGACGTCCTCGTCCGCACAATTCCCATGATCATCAATCCTTTCAGAAATCTCATTACGTAATCGCGACACCGAGTGCGAGAGTTCTTCCGAACGTCCCGGTGCTTCACCCAGCCAGAAGGGAATCGACGGCGGTTGTCCATGCGCATCTTCGACGCGTACTTCGCCGGCTCCGACGCGCTTGATGGCGTACGAACTGTTGCCAAGTTGAAAGATGTCTCCGGCGAGACTCTCGATCGCGAAGTCTTCATTCAGCGTGCCCACGAACGTTTCCGATGGTTCGAGAATCACGCGGTAATCCGAAGTGTCGGGTATGGCGCCGCCGTTGGTGATGGCTGAGAGTCGCGCGCCTTTGCGCGCCCGCAGGCGTTTATTCACGGCATCGTGATGCAGATATGCACTGCGGCGGCCGCGGCGAGTGGTGAAGCCTTCGGACAACATGCGCACGACCGCCGCAAACGTTTCGCGCGTCAGATTTCTGAACGGGTACGCACGCCGAATCATTTCGAACAGCTCGTCTTCCGTCCATTCCTCAGGGGCGACGGCCGCGACAATCTGCTGCGCGAGAATGTCAAGCGGCTGGTCAGGAATCTCCAGATGATCGAGTTCGCCGCGCCGCACGGCGTCGAGAAGCGCAGCGCATTCAACCAACTCATCGCGCGAGAGCGGAAAGATTCGGCCTTTCGGAAAGCCGCTAACCGTATGATTTGATCGGCCAATGCGTTGCAGCAGAGTCGAAATCGCGCGCGTGGATCCGATTTGAATTACGAGATCGACGGCGCCGATGTCGATGCCGAGTTCGAGGGAAGCAGTAGCTACCAGCGCACGCAACTCGCCTGACTTCAAACGCTGCTCTGCCGACAATCTGAGTTCACGAGCCAGACTGCCATGATGCGCCGTTACGTTTTCGTCCCCGAGACGTTCGCCAAGATGTCTGGCCGCGCGCTCAGCCATCCGTCGCGTGTTCACGAACACCAGCGTCGTCTTGTGCTCGCGAATTAACGCGGCGATGCGGTTGTAGATTTCTTCCCAAACTTCATTCGACATCACGGCTTCGAGCGGCGAACTGGGAATCTCCATCGCCAAATCCAGTTTGCGCGAGTGCCCGGTATCGATGATCGTGCATTGCGGCGTGCTGTCAGCGTCGATATTCGCCGTGCCCACCAGAAAACGTGCCACTTCTTCAATTGGCTTCTGCGTCGCCGAAAGGCCGATGCGCACCAAGCTTGGGTACGCAGGCGTCCCGCCTGCTTCAGTTTCACCGGAAGCAGGCCGGAGGCCTGCGTACCCAGGAGTAACCAGGGCTTGCAATCTTTCGATCGACAGCGACAGATGCGAACCACGCTTGTCGTCTACCATCGCGTGAATCTCATCGACGATGAGCGTGCGCGTGGTCTTTAGCATGCGGCGCCCACTTTCGCTCGTGAGTAAGATGTAAAGCGATTCCGGCGTGGTGACGATGATGTGCGGTGGCTTCTTTGTCATCGCCGTGCGCTCTTTCGCTGGCGTGTCACCCGTGCGGACTAGCGTCCGAATCTCGATGTTATCGAAGCCCGCTGTTTTGAGATTTTCCTGAATGCCGCGCAGCGGCGCCTGCAAATTGATCTGAATGTCGTTGCTTAGCGCTTTCAACGGCGAAACGTAAACGACTTGGGTTTCATCAACCAGCTTTCCTTTCCATCGACGGCTTTCCAAATCAGATCGTCAATCGCTGACAGAAAAGCTGCCAGCGTCTTGCCCGAACCGGTAGGTGCGGCGATCAGCGTGTGTTTGCGTTGTTTGATGGCAGGCCAGGCGCGTGCTTGTGGTTCGGTCGGAGCAGGGAACTGCTTTAGGAACCAATCGCGAACGCTGGGATGAAAAGATTCCAAGGCAATCATAAGGCTTCGCAGTGTACCATGAATGAAACGCCGTGTTAAGGGGAAAACGCGGAATACTTATGCGGGCACAGCCTCCCACCGTTTGGCACGAGCGGCCAGGGTGCCGACCAGTGCGGGCCACTCGTGCAAGGTGGCTGGATCAAAGTCAGCACCATTTGGCCACACCAGCGTACGCACTTCTGGGTCTATCCTAACTTGATTGAAGAGATTCAAATCACGCAACGGCTCAAACAACTCTCCGGACAGGACCGGCTCGAAATCAATAACTTGCTCTGTGTGATCGTCGAACCTTACTTTCAGGGTATATGGCGAA
>QHXG01000830.1 GCA_003222845.1 Acidobacteriota bacterium
TGACGATCTGGTATGCCGGCGCCGACGGTTCGCGAGTGGAGCAAGCCTTCGGCACCTATCGTGAGTTGGCCCAACGTAGTCAATCCTTTGACGCTATCGCCGTGATGAAACCATGGCAGCCCAACATCACCGGCACGACCCAGCCTGAAAGACTCGTCGGCCAACGTGTGAGTGCGAGCTACTTCCGAGTGTTGGGTGTGGCACCAATGCTGGGACGCGATTTTGATTCATCAGACGATCTCCAGCCTGGCCCGCACGTCGCGATCATCAGCAATGCATTCTGGCTGCGACGATTTGCGGGAGACAAGACGATCGTGGGACGCCAAGTCACCCTGGACGACCAGTCCTTTTCCGTAATTGGTGTGATGCCGCCCGCTTTTGAAAACGTCATGGCGCCGTCCGCGGAAGTTTGGTCGCCGCTGCAATACGACATGTCATTAGGGACCGCATGGGGTCATCACCTGCGCATGATTGGCCGGCTGCGCGATGGTCTGAGAGTAGATCAGGTGAGGCATGAGCTCGACACGATCGCGCATGCTCCGGTACCGGAGTTTTCCAGAATGCCGTGGGCCTCGATGGGTAAGGGCTTGATTGTGAATCAGCTTCAAGACGACGTCACGGCCGGCGTCAAGCCCGCCCTGCTTGCAATCTTTGGCGCGGTCATACTTTTACTCGGAATTGCGAGCATCAACGTAACTAATCTGCTGCTGGCGCGCGGGACACAACGGCGCGGCGAGTTTGCAGTGCGCGCAGCACTCGGCGCCGGGCGAACGCGAATCGTTCGGCAAATGCTGACTGAGAGTTTGTTGCTTGCGCTACTCGGCGGCGCCTCCGGCATGTTATTGGCGAACCTCGGCGTGCGCGCGCTGGTTGCTCTTAGCCCGCCCGGGCTGCCGCGCGTGAATGCGATCGTTGTTAACACCAGAGTGCTCGTCTTCACATTTGGGATTACGACCTTGATTGGACTAATCGTGGGGCTGATTCCGGCGGTTTATGCGTCGCGCAACGATCTGCTCACAAGTCTGCAACTGAGTTCACTGCGAACCGCTGGCGGCCAAAATTTGGCGCGCCGCGGCTTGGTCGTCATTGAAGTAGCCCTCGCGCTCGTGCTTTTGGTGGGCGCGGGATTATTGATGCGCAGTCTTCAACGTCTGTTCGCGATCTCGCCGGGATTTGATACCGCCGGGATGCTTACGATGCAGGTACAGACGTCAGGCCGCCGATTCGATCAGGCAAGGACAGATCGCTTCTTCGCGCAGGCTTTGGAAGCTGTACGGCAGGTTCCCGGTGTTACAGCGGCAGCCTTCACCAGTCAATTGCCGTTGAGCGGCGACGACGACGAATACGGGGCGCGATTCGAAGGCGACGATCCCAATCTCGGTTACAACGTCTTTCGTTACGCCACAAGTCCGGGTTACTTCGAAACGATCGGCATCCCGCTGCGCCGCGGCCGTCTTATTAATGAACATGACAGCGCGGATGCTCCACAGGTCGTCTTGATCAGCGAGTCAGCGAGTCGTTAGCGAAACGCAAGTTCGGTGATCGCGATCCCATCGGCCAGCGCCTCCACGTAGGACCCACCGACAGACCCTGGTACACAGTCATCGGTGTAGTTGGCGACGTCAAGCAGGTTTCGCTCGCAGTGAATCAACCCGACTCAGTGTATATCCCGACGAGTCAATCATGGTCTGTGGAGAGCGTGCAA
>QHXG01000120.1 GCA_003222845.1 Acidobacteriota bacterium
CCAATGCCGCGGCCAATCCGACGACGACGCCAATGATTGCGAGGGCCATCCCTCGGCGCAGGACAAGCTTCAAGACATCGAGCGCGCGGGCGCCAAGCGCCATGCGAATTCCGATTTCGTGAGTCCGCTGGGTGACCGCATAAGACATGACGCCATACGTGCCTACCGCGGCCAGCGCCAGCGCCACAAAAGCAAAGACTGCCAACAGCACGGTGTTGAATCGTGAACGCGCAATAGACTTCGCCAACAAACGCCGCATGGTGGTGACTTCGCCAATCGGTTGTTGCGGGTCGAGCGTATGAATTACATTCCGCGCGGCGCCGGCGATGTTCTCGGCCGGGCCGCGAGTGCGAATGACAAAAGTCATAGACGGATAGGTCAGTTCCGGATGTGGCCAATAGGCCATCGGCTCCGGCTCACCATCGAGCGCCATGTGCTTGCTATCGGCCACGACGCCGATAATTTCGCTCGGCACGTTTTGGTCTTTCATGTCAATCGTCACCCGTTTGCCGATTGGGTTTTCGCCGGGCAGATTCTTACGCGCAAAGGTTTCGTTGACGATTACCACGTGGCGCTCATCGGTAGCCTCCTGCGCAGTGAAGAAACGACCTTGCATAAGCGGAATCTTCATTGCAGTGAAATAGTTCGCATCGGTTACGCACACTCCGGTCGTTAGTTCTTGTCCCGGAGGCAATTTGGGCCTGCCTTCAATATCAACATCAGTGCCCGAGTGTGGCCCATTGAACGGAAGGAAGCTGATCGCTCCAACTGACTCTACGTCCGGCAGAGTCTGTAGCTGATTCACTGCTTGTTTGAAAAAATCGATGGTCTTGCGATCACTATCGTATTTCCAGCGGGGCACGCTGACGCTCATCGCCAGCACGTTTCTCGCATCGAAGCCCGGATCAACCGCTTGCAGGCGATTGAAGCTCTTGATCAGCAAACCTGCGCCGATAAGCAGCACCAGGGCGAGAGCAATTTCAGTGGCCACGAAGGCGCCTCGCAATCTATGACTGCGGGCGCCACCACCGATGTTCTTGCCGCCTTCTTTGAGTGAGTCATGCAGATCGAATCGCGTTGCTTCAAACGCCGGCAACAGCCCAAAAATAATTCCGGTAAGCAGCGAGACGCCGAGCGTGAAGAGGAGCACGGGCGTATTCATTCTTACACTCGATGGTCCCAGCAATTCAGGCGGACTGATGGCCACCAACAGGTCGGTTCCTTGCCACGCCAACATTAAACCCAGCGCGCCGCCGGCAGTTGCCAGGATCAAACTCTCGGTGAGCAGTTGTCTGACGATCCGCGCGCGACCGGCGCCCAGGGCGACTCTCACTCCGATCTCTTTTTGCCGCGAGACCCCGCGAGCCAGGAGCAGGTTCGCCACGTTCGTGCAGGCAATGAGCAGCACAAATCCGACGGCGCCGAGCAGGATGAGCAGGGGCTTGCGAATCTCACCGCTAAATTGGGCCCGCAGAGGAACGAGCAGGATTCCCCAATTGGTATCGAAATCGGGATACGCCTGTGTCAGGCGCGTTGCGATCGTGTTCATCTCAGCCTGCGCTTGCTCGAGCGGGACGCCGGGCTTGAGTCTGCCGACGGCGCTGGCGAAGCGGCCCTGACGCTCGCGCAACTTGTTCGAGATCTGCCATGGCCGCCACATCTCGGCCGGCTTGCTGGTCATCGCTGTTTTGGCGATGTACAAAGTGAAGTCGCTGGGCAGGACGCCGACGACTGTGACGTCTCTGTTGTTGACCGTGAGATGACGGCCTAGTACGTTTTGGCCTCCGAAGCGGCGTTGCCACAACGCGTAACTCAGCACGACAACGTCCGGTTGATTCGGCTGGCCATCATCCGCCGTAAACGTTCGGCCCATGATCGGGTTGACCCCGAGCACCAAAAAGAAATTCGGCGTGGCAATCTGTGTGGGAATTTCTTCCGGCTCGCCGTCACTCGTGAGCTTCGCGTTCCGATCGATGAACGCGGCCATGTCTTCGAAAACGTGGTTCTGCTCTTTCCAATCAAAGAAGTTGCCGAGGTTGATCACATTCTGCTGCTTGAGGTCGCGACGGCGATTGTTTTCCCAAACCATCACCAGCCGATCGGCGTTGCCGTAGGGCAACGACCGTAGCAGTACCGCATGCACGACAGTGAAAACGGCCGTGCTCGCGCCAATGCCGAGCGCGAGTGTGACCACCGAGATCAAAGTGAACGCTGGACGGCCGAGCAAACTTCGAATGCCGTAGCGAATGTCTTTGATTAGGGTTTCCATGAGTTCACGTCCTATCTTCATTCATAGCGCAAGGCGACCAGCGGATCGACTTTCGTGGCGCGCCGGGCCGGCAAGTAACAAGCGAGCAAGGCCGTGACGAGCAGGCAGACCGCTACCGCAATGAAGGTAAGCGCATCCGTCGGCTTAACACCGAACAACAAACTCGTCATCCAACGCGTTAAAGCGAACGCTCCTGCGAGACCCACGGCGATGCCAATCGCTGCGAGCGTCATCCCGCCTCTCAAAACCAGTTTCAGAACATCGCTCATCTGGGCGCCGAGGGCCATGCGAATGCCAATCTCCTGCGTGCGCTGTGTGACGTAGTAGGCAGTGACTCCGTAGATGCCGATCATCGCCAGCAGCAAAGCGGCGGCGGCGAAGGCACTGAGCAGGAGCATCGGCGTGCGACGCGGCGCTACCGAGGTTGCCAGCAGATCATTCATTGTCCGAACGTTGAATACCGGCGCTCCCTTATCCAGCGAACGAATCTCGTTCCGCACTGCCGGGCTGGTACTCGCCGGATCGCCGCTGGTGCGTATCACAAACGACATGCTGGACCAGCTCGCGTCCTGTGCGTAGGGCACGTACATTTGCTGGCTCGGATCGTTATCCAGCGATCGCTTGGTCTCGCCAACTACGCCGACGATCTCGCGCGGAAATTTTTCGTCTCGCCAAATTGTGAGGTGTTTTCCGATGGGACTCTGGCCGGGCCACAGCCGGCGCGCCATCGTTTCGTTGACGATGACTACCTTGGCCGTGTTGTCGGTATCACGATCCGTAAAAGCACGTCCGGCAATCAACGGAACTTGCAAAGTTCGGAAATAGTCCGGCGTCGTGGCCAGATAGGCGGCGTTGTCGGATTCCTCCGGCGTGGCTGGCCGGCCCTCGCGGATGTAGCCACGCCAAACATTGAACGTGTCACCGCCCAGGGGCAGGCTCAAAACCATTCCCGCCGACTGAACTCCGGGAAGCGACTGAATGCGATTTATTGCCTGCTGAAAGAATTGAATGCGCGCTTCGTTCTCCCGGTACTTTCCGGGCGGAACCGACACACGCATGGTAAGCAACTTGTCCGTCTTGAATCCCGGTCTCACTTCGCGCAAATGCAGGAAGCTCTTGATCAGCAGTCCCGCGCCCACCAGGAGGATGAACGACATCGCGATCTCAGCCACCATCAGTAAGCCACGCAGCCGATTGCTGCGAGCACCGCCGGCGTTACCGCGCAGGCCTTCCTTCAATCCCTCAGTCAGATCGGAACGTGAGGCTTGCAGCGCGGGTGCCAGACCGAAGACCAAGCCGGTGACAACCGTAAGCGTAATGGTAAAAATGAATACCCGCGCGTCCGGTCTAATCTCATCAAAGCGCGGAGTATTGGGCGGACTGATCGCGATCAGCAGCCTAATCAGCCAGACGCTAAACACTAGACCTAACGCGCCGCCCAAGAGTGAAAGCAGCAAACTTTCGGTAAGCAGTTGACGGATTATGCGCAAGCGGCTCGCACCCAGCGCGGTCCGTACCGCGATCTCTTTGCGGCGCGCTGTGGAGCGCGCCAGCAGCAAATTCGCGATGTTCGCGCAGGCGATTAGCAGAACAAAAGCAACCGCGCCTAGAAGCACCAGCAACGACAGACGGACGTCGCCGACCAATCGCTCCTGCAACTTCGTCACTCTGATGCCCCAGCCGCTATTTGTCTCATTGTAACTTTGCGCCAGGCGCTGATTGATCGTGTCCATCTGCACCTGGGCCTGGGAAACTGTCGCACCCGATTTGAGACGGCCGATGACGCTGATAAAACGGTTGTCGCGAGCTTCCTTCGCCGGATCCAATGGAAGCGGCGCCCATATTTCCGACTGAGCAGGATAGTCGAAACCCGGCGGCATCACGCCGACGATGGTAGTGCTTTTCGCACCCACCATGACCTTGCTGCCAACCGCGTTTCGGTCTCCGCCAAAGCGGCGCTGCCACAGTCCGTAACTAAGGACCGCGACCGGCTCGCGACCGGGTTGAGCATCGTCAGCTTGCAGAGTGCGGCCGTGCAGGCTCGGTGTGCGGAAGAGGGAGAAGAAGTCAGCGGTTACGGCCGTGCCATGGACGCGTTCTGTCTCATCGCCATTATTGAGCAGCAAGCCACCCGCGATGAAACCGGCTATGTGCTCGAAGACTTGATTCTGACTCTGCCAATCGGCGAAATCCGGAATCGACATATTGCTTTGCGTGATTCCCTTAGACGGGTTGATGCCTTCGAGCACTACGATTCGATCTGATTCCGGATATTGAAGCGGCCTCAGCAATACCGCATTCACCACGCTGAACATCGCACTATTACCGCCGATACCCAGCGCGAGAGTGATCACCGCTACCAATGCAAACGCCGGCTGCTTTAGCAGGCTTCGGACACCATAGCGAAGGTCTTTGAAAAGTGTTTCCATGAGCTTATTTCCAATTTCCAATTTGCAATTGCCAATTTGTTTTGCTTATTCCAGTTGCTCGAGCACCGAACACTGAATCGTCACTGGTCATGCCTCATCCCTTTCAATCGGCAATTGGAAATCGGCAATGCCATCACTCGTATCGCAACGCCACCAACGGATCGACTTTCGTGGCGCGGCGCGCCGGGATAAAGCAAGCCAGCAACGCGACGAAAATCAACAGAACCGAAACCATCGCAAACGTTTGCGCGTCGTTTGGTTTGACCTCGAACAGCAAGCTGCTTAGCAATCTCGTCATTGCAAACGCGCCTACCAAGCCGATTACCACGCCCAATGACGCGAGCACTAATCCGTCCTTGAGTATTAGTTTCAAGACCTGTCCGGTCTTGGCGCCCAAGGCCATGCGCACCGCGATTTCGTGTTTGCGCTGCGTGACGGTGTAACCCATCACGCCGTAAATTCCGATTGCCGCAAGCACTACCGCCAGGGCGCCAAACAGTCCGACCAGAAGCATCGAAAAACGTTGTTGCGCCACCGATGCCGAAAATATTTCGTCCATCGTTCTGATGTTGGTTACCGGGATGGCCTGGTCCAGGGAATGGACTTGGGATCGCGCGAGGGCGGCAACCGACAGAGGATCACCAGCGGTGCGAATCACGATCGACATGCTGCCGGTAGGAAGCTGAAGCTGCGGCAGGTACATCGCGGGTCTTGCATCCGCGCTGAGCGTCGACTGTTTGACGCTTCCCACCACCGCGACTATTTCGCGTGGCGACTTTTCAAAACCGACGGTTAGCCGTTTGCCCAACGGCTCTTCATTTGGCCAGTAACGCCGAGCAAGCGCCTCGTTAATGATGATTACACCCGGAGCATCTTTACTATCGTGGTCAGTGAACGGGCGGCCCTTCAACAGTGGAATGGCCAAGGCGCGAAAGTAAGCCGGTGTCACGACCGTGTAGTCAGCCTCAGCCCTTTGTTCGGCGGGCAACTTGGGTCTTCCTTCGATAAAAAGGTTCGTACTTTCTTCGGCGCCGGTCAGCGGCAAACTCAAAACGGCGCCGGCGGCGATGACTCCCGGCGAGTTGTTAAGCCGCTCGAGGAGTTGT
>QHXG01000121.1 GCA_003222845.1 Acidobacteriota bacterium
TGCTCCTGTTCATTCGCATACTTCGACGGCGGCAACGTTGGCAACGCGACTTCCATGGTCAGCGTATGCGAGGGATCGAACCCGGGTTTCACGTCGAGCAAACGGACGAAACTTTTTGTCAACAGCGCCGCGCCGATCATCAGGACCACCGCCAGCGAAACCTCAGACACGATCAGAAAAGCGCGGAGTCTGTTTTGGCGCAGACCAGCGGTTGTGCCTCTGGCGCTTTCCTTGAGTGATTCATTCAGATCAACTCGCGATGCCTGCAAGGCCGGCGCCAGCCCAAACAGCACACCCGTGATTAATGAGATCAGCAAAGCAAATCCGAGCACGCGCAAGTCAACATTAATCTCGTGAATGCGCGGCACCTTTTCCGGAATAAATGAAACCAGCAGCGGCGTTCCCCAGATTGCGACCAGAAAGCCGAGCAGGCCTCCGATGAATGACAGCAGCAAACTCTCCGTGAGCAGTTG
>QHXG01000825.1:0-1724 GCA_003222845.1 Acidobacteriota bacterium
GACGGCAGCCGCAAACTGGTCAGTCAGAAGCAGCGATTCGGAGTTTCGCTTTCGCCGGGCGCTAAGTACTCGATCTATTTCGATGGGAAAGATTGGAACTCGTACTCGATCGCGAGCGGCGCCACCGTAAATCTCACGAAGAGCCTCGGTGTGCATTTCTTCAATGAAAACAATGACGAGCCTGCTTTGCCTCCGCCTTATGGCGTCGCGGGTTGGACTAGGGTTGGACTAAAGATGATCGCGACGTGTTGATTTACGATCGCTACGACGTCTGGCAAGTTTCACCTGATGGCAGCAGCGCGAAGAATCTTACCGATGGCGTGGGTCGCCGAGACAAGATTGCGTTTCGCTACGTCCGGCTCGATCCGAAAGAGCGTTCAATCGATCCGGCGAAACCTTTGCTGCTGCACGCGGAAAACGAAGAGACGCGCGATTCCGGTTTCTATCGCGATCGAATCAACGGCGGCTTGCCGGAAAAACTCGTGATGGGCGCGAAGGACTTCAATAATCCCACCAAAGCGAAGGATGCCGACGTGCTGATGTTCACCGCGTCCCGCTTTGACGAATTTCCTGATATCTGGGTGACCGGCCCTGATTTTAAGAATCTGAAAAAGGTCAGCAGCGGCGACGCGCAGCGCGTGCAATTCAATTGGGGCTCCGGCGAGTTGGTCAGTTTCAAAAATGCTGACGGCGTGCCTTTGAAAGGATTGCTGCTGAAGCCCGACAACTTCGATCCAAAAAAGAAATACCCGATGATCGTTTACATCTACGAACGCCTCTCGCAAGGTCTGCACGCGTTTCGTAATCCGGCCCCGGGCACTTCGATCAATCCGACCTACTATGTCAGCAACGGCTACCTGATTTTCATGCCGGACATCGTTTACACGACCGGCTATCCCGGACAGAGCGCCATGAAATGCGTGCTGCCGGGAATTCAGGCCGTCGTCGATAAGGGTTTCGTGGATGAGAACGCGATCGGAATTCAGGGGCACAGTTGGGGCGGCTATCAAATCGCCTACATGGTCACGCAAACCAATCGCTTCAAAGCTGCCGCGCCCGGCGCCGCCGTCTCAAACATGACCAGCGCCTACAGCGGAATTCGCTGGGGCTCCGGACTGCCGCGTCAATTTCAATACGAGCATTCGCAATCGCGCATCGGCGGCAGCCTTTGGGAATATCCTATGCGCTACTTCGAGAACTCGCCGCTGTTTCATACCGACAAAGTGCAGACGCCGCTCTTAATGATCAATAACGACGAAGACGACGCGGTGCCGTGGTATCAAGGCATCGAGTTTTTCCTCGCGCTCCGTCGCCTGAACAAAGAGGCGTACATGTTCAGCTACAACGGCGAGAAGCACGGCCTGCGCAAGCGCATCAATCAAAAGGACTACGCGCACCGCCTGCAGGAATTCTTCGATCACTTCCTGAAAGGCGCGCCCGCGCCCGAATGGATGGAAAAAGGCATTCCTTACTTGCAGCGCGAGAAGGAGAAAGAAAAGTATCGAGTCGCGGATCAGGATGAGCACCCGCGATAGTGCTGAGCGCAGACATCGACACTAAGTTACTCACAAGTTATGTGACTAGGAGAACAATTATGCAAGTATGTCTACGCCGCCGCCGGCTTCCCATAGTTGCTTGTGCGACAATCTTGTTGGCTACGTTGTGGGTCGCCTACGGCCAAAGACGCGATCAAACTTCCGAGGGGTGGTTGATATCCCAAGCCT
>QHXG01000825.1:1852-2624 GCA_003222845.1 Acidobacteriota bacterium
CATGCCGCGAGCGGTGAGTGGGTTTATGCGTTATTCCCAGAAGATTTTAAGACTTTTTACGGTGGCTCTTCAGGGAATTCGCATTATTCATGGAAATGCATAGCTGAAGGAAGAGTGGTTGTGAGCAGCGAGTTTGAATTTGGATCTTGTCGTTCCAATACTTGCCCTACTCGTCGGTAGAACATTGGATAGGCGACCCAAGCTTTTATGAGGTCCGATCCAAACGTTGGTTTCTCTCGATTGCTCTAGAGACTGATGAGTTTATACAAATACGTTACGTCAGATCGAGGGATAGACATTTTGCAAAAGGGACGCATTAGGTTTACTCAACCTAGTGCATTCAACGATCCCTTTGACAGCAAACCATTCATTCAATCAGTTACTGACGGGCTCGACCCCTCTGAACTCTCCCAACTATCCGAACCTTTCAACATACCGTCTGATAAGCGAAAAGAAATGCTTGCTAGGGCGAAGGAGAAATCCGCAGAGCTTGAGCGTGTATTAGGAATTCGGATACCGCCTAGACTTCCGCAGAAACTTACCGAGGGACTTATTGAAATCCTCTCCAACCGTTCTCCTCTGCAAATCTTGGAGCAGGACGAAGCCATCGAAACCCTTCGTAATATCCTTCTTCGCAGTTTCTCTGCGCAGATCGGCATAGTCTCGCTGGCTGAACGGCATGACAATCTTCTGATGTGGTCACACTATTCAGGCCAGCATACCGGCTTTGTTATTGAATTTAATGAAGAGCATCCGTTTTTCAAATCGGCAT
>QHXG01000122.1 GCA_003222845.1 Acidobacteriota bacterium
ATCAATGCGGACGGCACCGGCGAGAAGCAGCTTACCTTTCCGCCGGGCCTTAACGCCTTTCCGAACTGGGGCGAGGTTCGCGTCCGAACGCGCGCCAAGTAGAACACTCTTTGTTCCTGAGTCCAGAGTAAACTTGCGTGCGTGGTAGCGCTAGGGTTCCGCAGCCGCACGCGCCTATAAATCGTTGGACGCTACCGGCGGGAGCGCATCTCTTAACTTGCTTGGTGCGGCGGAGGGTGCTTTGATTCGCGCCGCCGCGTCAACTCAACCGTTCGGCGGCACGCACCGTCTTAAATCATGTCTGACTCGCAGCGTTGGTTGGAAGGCGTGTTTTGGCTTGGAGGGTCTCCCTGCGCGGGCAAGAGTTCAATCAGCGAAGTCATCGCGCGTCGCTTTGGCCTCGATGTTTACCGCGTTGACGAAGCGTTTGAATCTCACGCGCAACGCTTCGATCCGCTTCGTCACCCGGCTCTGACGAAATGGTCTAAGTCTTCGTGGAATCAGCGTTGGATGCAACCTGTTGAAAGTCTGGTGCAAGAGGTAATCGCCTGTTATCGAGAACACTTTACGCTGGTACTTGAAGACATACTCTCTCTCCCGAAACGCAAATCTCTCTTGGTCGAAGGTACTGCTTTGTTGCCGGCGCAGGTCGCCAGCGTGCTATCCCGCCAGAGTCGCGCGATTTGGTTGATCCCGAGCGCCGATTTCCAGAGAGCACATTACTCAAGACGTGACTGGGTTCGGGGCATTCTAGCCCAATGTAGTAAACCCGAAGAGGCTTTTCATAACTGGATGGAACGCGATATTCGTTTTGCGCAATGGATCGAGGCCGAGGCGAGCGCCACTCATCTCTCATTATTGAGGGTTGATGGAAATCGAACGATAGAACAAAATGCAGAAGCAGTCGCCCGGCACTTCCAGCTTTTAGTTGATCAGTCACAGTAGTGATTGCCCGGTGCCGCCGAACAACAAATCGTTGGACGCGAGCGGTGGGAGCGTGTTTCGCAACTTGATTCGTGCGGCGAGAGGTGCTTGATTCGCGCCGCCGCGTCAACCATTCGGCCTCGCTGAGGCGCTTAAGTGATAATCCCAATTCCGTGGCGGAGTAGGCTGCCAGAAAATCACTATGTCGAAGAAACCCTATGGCGCGATTGCGCTAGCAGTCATATTGGCCTTGTTCTCAATTTCCTCCTCGGTGGATAAGACGGGCAAGATCTCGGTCAACGGGTTGTCGTTTGCTTACGTTGACGAAGGCTCCGGGCCTCCCATAGTTTTGGTGCATGGCTCGGTTTCGGATTACCGCGAGTGGTCCAAACAGATGGCCCCATTCGCGAAGCATTATCGCGTGATTGCCTATAGCCGCCGCTATCATTGGCCGAATCTGGCGCCGGGAAAGGACGCCGACGCGAGCGTCGAGCGCCAGGCGGATGATCTCGCCGCCATCATACGAGCAATGGGCATCGCTCCAGCACATATCGTCGGTCACTCAATCGGGGGCGCGGTCGCACTTAACCTCGCGCTTCGGCATCCTGAGTTGGTGCGCACACTTGCACTCGCCGAGCCAGCGGTCTCAGGGGTGCTGGGGGAGGCGCCCGAGAACGAAGCAGTGTCGAAGGAATCTCAAGCCGTTCGCGCCGAGATGAAGGAAGCCTTCGCCAGCGGCGACGCGGAGCGGATCGTGCGGACTTACGCGGCGAACGTCGCGCTGGGGGAGTTCGAGAAGGCGCCGCCCGAGGTCCGGCAGATGCTTATCGCAAATGTGCCGGCATTTCAATTGGACTTCACCTCACGCAGGCCGCCTTTTACTTGCGACGATGCGCGGCGGGTGGCAGTGCCAGTCTTGATTTTATCTGGGGACCGAAGCCCAATGGGATTGCAGCACATCGCAGAGGCGGCTGCACGCTGTATAAAGGGGGCAAGGTTCGTAACGATTCCGCAGGCCACGCATTGGATGCAGCACGATCAACCGCAAGCGTTCAATGACGCGCTTCTCGCATTCCTCGCGGGGCACGGAAGGTGATCGAACAGAACATCGTCTGGCCTTTGTAATCGAGGCCGAACAAAATCCTTGGACGCGACCGGCGGGAGCGCCTCTCGCAACTTGCTTGGTGCGGCGAAGGGTGCTTTGATTCGCGCCGCCGCGTCAACTTCTGACGTTCGACGCCTTCCGTTAATTGACATCCGAGATTGAGAAATGAACCAAGCTGAAAAGAGTTTGTTTGCTTTTGGAGTATACCTCTGCGGTTTAGGGCTGGTCTTGTTGCTTTTCCCAAACTTGCTCTTGCGCTTTTTTGGTGTGCCGCCAACGAAAGAAGTCTGGATTCGCATTAACGGAATGTTCGTGATTTGTCTAGCATTCTATTATATTCAAGCGGCACGTCATCGATTGACACTCCTTATTCGTTGGACAGTGTGGGCACGCGCGGCCGTTATTTTTTACTTGACTGCTTTTGTGCTACTGGTTGGCGCTCCGAAGGCCTTGCTGCTGTTCGGCTTGGTTGACTTGCTATCTGCCACATGGACGTTCATTGCGTTGAAGAACGAAACGCAGCGGCCTGAAGGTAAATTCTAACGTGACGTTACGCAGCGGCCTGAAGGTAAATTCTAACGTGACGTTACCGCTCGCGCGGCGTCGGCAAATCGTTGGACGCGAGCGGCGGGGGCATGTTTCTCAACTAGCATGGTGCGGTGGAGGGTGCTTTGATTTCGCGCCGCCGCGTTAACTCAACCGTTCGATTGCTTTTTTCACAGCGCAGGGGAAACCCCATGAAGAAAATATTATTCTTTCTGATGCCGTTGCTTCTGGTGTTCTCAGCGACTGCTCAAACACCGCGCCCCACATCTGATCAAACGGCTGCTGAAAAATACATTCGTGAAAGTGAGGCGCAGTGGGCCGAATCTGTTGCCTCTGGCGATTCGAAGGCAATCGAACGTATTTTGGCCGACGATTTCATAGGAACCGATCCAAAAGGTAAGCTTGTACGGTAACGAATTATTTCCGTGGTTTGCAGATTCTCTCATCTCACGAGTAGCGTAAATGACGCGTTCAAAATTCACTCTGCGCCGAGCCTACGCGCTCCGTCGGGCAGACCGAGCTGCGACGCCACGTCGACAAAACTCCGGGTAATCGATTTGTTGTTGTTCGATTTCGTTCTAAGTAAGAACGTTTACCAAAACGGCGCCGCATCGAGAAACATGAAGAGAAAACCAAAGTGCATCATCATCACAAGCCGGCCGGGATCGGGAAAAACCACTTTTGCGAAAAAGCTTGGGGAACGCCTGTGGATGCCGGTCATTAAGCCGCGATGAGATCAAAGAGGGCTATGTCAACACCTACGGCGTCAAACATGACCAACTCCCACCTGACACCAATGGTCTGGTCTCCGACTTGTTCTTTGGAATAGTGAATCAATATCTTGCGGGCAATATCTCGGTTGTCATGGAGGCGGCATTTCAGCACCAGGTTTGGGAGCCCAGGATGCCTGAGATCCTTGAGTTGGCGCGCACCTGGATTGTTTTATGCTCCGCCGATGGTGCAGTGGCCGCAAGACGTCATCTCCAACGAGGTTTAGAGAATCCAAACCGGGAGTTTTATCACGGCGACAAACGTGTTGCTCATTACAGGAAAACAGGCGAGATTTCACCTCCCGACAGTTATACAGCGCCGAAATTCAATGTACCTACAATTCAAGTCTCGACAGATGGAGAATACAACCCTTGTATTGATGAGATTGCGAAGCAGATCCGATCATCAGATACCCAACACGGCGGTCCATCAGCCGAGGGATCGGGGGCGACTAGTCACAGACTTTGAAAACCGAACAGAGTTGCGCTACGCTGCCCCGGAATCCCCGGGAACTTCACTTGGTGTGCCGCTTCGCAACATGTAACCCGAGGACATGGATCGTTGAAAGTTTATTAGGGACCGTAGCCGGCCCTTGATCGCGTTGCCGTTCTTGTCGCTCACCGCCGGCGATCTTACCGGGCTGTGTCTCAAACTGAGGTCAATTCCTAAATGAAAACAAATTACCGCGTTTTGTTCATCGTTGCTGTGTTCGGAATCACGCTGTTTACGGCAGCGGTTAACCCTCACGGTTCAATCTATGCAGTAGGCGATCGCGTCGGGGTCAATATGGCTTCGGGCGACGACCTCTTTGCCGGTCTCCGCTGGCGCAACATCGGCCCGTTTCACGGTGGGCGCATCGCGGCCGTCACCGGCGCCATCGGTCAGCCGGGCGTGTTCTATTTGGGCGCGCCTGCCGGCGGCATTTGGAAAACCACAAACGCGGGCGTGACATGGTTCCCAATCTTCGATCAGTTCACAAACGTCGACAGCATCGGCGCGGTACAGGTCGCGCCGTCCGACACAAACATTGTCTATGCCGGCACTGGTGACTCGGTGGGAGGTTCGTCCGGCGACGGCATGTACAAATCGGTCGATGCCGGCAAGACGTGGACGCATATCGGCCTCGAGGACACAGTCAAGATCAACAAGATCGTGGTCGATCCGAAAGATCCGAATCTGGTGCTCGCATCGACGCAAGGCGACGCGCGGCACAGCGGCCAGGGCGTGTATCGCAGCACCGACGGCGGCAAGACGTGGACGAACGTCCTAAAGCCGGAGAACGCGAACGGCACGCGCGACCTCGAGTACGCGTTCGACACGCCGCATGTGATGTTCGCGACGTCGCAGGGCGCTGGCGGCGGGTTTGGAGGAGGAGGAGGCGCAGCCCCGCAAGGTCCGAACGCCACGGCGCTCTACAAATCGACCGACGCCGGCAAGACGTGGAAGAAGGTAGACACGCTGCCGCCATACACGGGACGCATCAGCGTCGCGATCGCGATGCACACCAAAGGTCAACGTGTCTTTGTCGTTGGCGGTCTGCTTCAGGGCGGCTCGGGTTTATATCGGTCTGACGATCAAGGCGCGACGTGGCAGCACATGGGAGGCGACGACACGCGAGTGGCCAACGGGCAGGGCGCGTTCAGCTCAGGTGTCTGGGTCGATCCCCAGAATCCGGACATTCTCTACACGATCAGCACCACCGTGTATCGATCGACCGACGGCGGCAAGACTTTCAGCGCCTTCAAGGGCGCGCCCGGCGGTGAGGATCCCCACGAGATCTGGATCGATCCGACCAACGGCCAGCGGATGTTCTTCGGCTTCGATCAGGGCCCGGCGGTCACGCTCGACGGCGGACAGACCTGGAGCGGCTATTACCAGATCCCAATCGCGCAGGTCTACCACATCGCCACCGATAACCGGTACCCGTATTGGGTGATGGGGTCGCAGCAGGACACGGGCGCGATCATGACACGCAGCCGCAGCGATCAGGGTCAGATCACGACGGTCGATTGGTTGCCACTGCCGTCATCCGAGTTCGGCACTCTCGCTCCCGACCCGCTCAAGCCCACGACTGTGTACGGTGTCGGCTATGGCGCCGGACAAGGCAACGGGCTGATCAAGATCGATCTCACCGCCGGACAGTGGGGCAACGTCGCGCCAAATTTCGGAACGGACTCGGGCCTGTATACCGCCGGCCGCGATTTCTGGAAACGGTTCGACACCGCGTTCGATCCGAAGGCGCTTTACGTAGGCTACAACTGCATTCTCGTAACGCGTGACGGCGCCCAGACGTGGAAGGCGTTCAGTCCCGACCTCACCACAGCAAAAGGTCAGCCGATGGTGCCGTGCGGCGTCGTGCCCGCAGCGGCGGCCGCACCGCGACCGGCAGCTCCGGCTCCGACGCCCGGGGCTCCGACTGCGACTCCGACACCGGCGCCTCCGGCTGGCGGGCGCCCTAACCTGCCAGGATCGATCTCCGATTTCTCGCTCTCAACCGTTAAGCAAGGGGTCGTCTGGTCAGGCAGCACCTCGGGACAGATCTACAACACGATGGACGGCGGCAAGACGTGGAACAACGTCACGAACTTCACCGATCTGCCGCCGGGCGCCAACTTCGTTACCGTGGAAGCCGGACACAGCGACGTTAATACGGCCTACGTGCTCGCCAACCTCGGCCTCGGCCGTGGCGGTGGCGGCCCGCCGGCGCCGCAGCCGGAGCAGCACTATATCTATCGCACGCACGATGGCGGCAAGAGCTGGACGCGCATCGTCAATGGATTGCCAGTCGATGAGCGCACGGGCAGTCAGGTACACGTCATTCGCGAGGATCCCAAACAGAAGGGCTTGCTCTTCGCCGGCACCGAGACGACCGTCTACGTTTCATTCGACGACGGCGATCACTGGCAGTCCCTGCGGCTCAATCTGCCGAGCACGTCGATTCGTGACATGGTATTTCATACCGACGATCACATGAACGATCTTGTGATCGGCACGTACGGCCGCGGATTCTGGGTGCTCGACGACATGAGTCCGCTGCGCGACATCGCGGCGAAGGCGCAGCAGATCGCGGCGGCGCCGGCGTACCTGTTCAAACCGGGTGACGCTATCCGCTCGCGGATGAATTCGAATTGGGATCAACCGATGAATCCCGAGATGCCGCATGCGGCGAATCCGCCTTTCGGTGCGCTCATCTATTACCACCTGAGCCAGAAGCCGGCCGGCGAGATCAAGCTACAGATCTTCGACTCGGCGAATAAGTTGGTGCGGACGATCACGAGCACGCCGCCACCGATGTACCGGCGGCCGCCGTATCCCGATTATTGGCTGATGCCCTCGTCTGAGCGCGCGCTCTCGACGAACATCGGAACGAATCGCATTAATTGGGATCTGCGTTATGACGATCCGCCCGGCTTCAACCCGGACATCAATAACCAAATGAACTCCGCGCCGGGCCAGGTCACGCCCGCGCCGCATGGGCCGCTCGCGCTGCCGGGCACGTACACCGTCAAGCTGCTGGTGGACGGCGCCGTGTACACGCAGACTCTGGTAGTGCACAACGATCCGCGTATTGGGGAGAGCGCGACGATGATGTCTGGGCTGCGGGCCCAGAACAAACTGGCGATGGCCGCCTGGCAGGGCATGAAGGACAGCTATGCTGCGAACGAGGAGGTGGCCGCGATGCGTGCACAACTGGCCGCGATCGCGCGTGGCTCTTTGCCGGCCGACATCGCAACGGCCGCGACCGCGCTCGATGCGAAGCTGGCGACGATCGGCGGCGCCAGGGCACCCGGACGCGGCGGTGGTGGTGGAGGCGGGTTTGGGGGCCCAGCAAGGATTCCCGGCAGCGTGCTCACCTTCACCGCGATCAACGCGCTCTTCAACACGGTCCTCGCGCCGCTCTCGCAGAACGCCATCGACATGCCGCCCACCAAGGCGGAGGTCGACACGTGGGAATCGGGTTGCAAGGAGTTCACCGCAACGGCGAACGCGTCGAAGACTATGCTCGGCGTGGACCTGGTCGGATTCAACAGCCTGCTAACGAAGAACAACCTGACGCCGCTGAAGATCACGCCGACGGCGTTGGCGGTGCCGGCGTCGTGCACGTTCGTGTGGCCCATGGCGACGGCCCGCAGGGGTAACTAGACCGAAGACCGTGCAGTGGCCGCAAGACGTCATCGCCAACGAGGCTTAGAGAATCCAAACCGTGAGTTTTATCGCGGCGATAAACGTGTAGCTCATTACAGGAAAACAGGCGAAATTTCACCTCCTGGCAGTTATACAGCGCCGAAATTCAATGGATTTAAAGATAGGAGTCGCAATGAAATTGGAGTTTCCCGATGCCGTCCCGGAAATACCAGTCAGGGGATATCAACGAGGCAGCGGCTTATTACGAGAACAACCTCGGCTTTACAGTCGATTGGGGCGGCGAGGAACTTGGACTTGCAGGAATCTCAAAGGGAAACTGCAGGATGTTTCTGGCGAACTCAGATTATCGAAAGGAGTGCGGAAATGTCGGGCCAGTTCTGATTTGGCTAAATTTGAAGAGCAAGGATGAAGTAAATGTGAACTCTGACGTTCGGCGCTTGCTCGAATGAAGCCTACATGCGGTGAACTTGATGCACTAGATTGCCATTGACTTGCCTTCAGATTTGGTGGCATAAAAGCGCCTTACATTACTGAGCACCTCGCCTGCTTTTTACCTGAGCGCATACCTAAAGGAGACTGACATGTCACTCAATGGGAAGCACGCCCTGATCACCGGAAGCTCGCGCGGCATCGGCCGCGGGATCGCTCTGATGCTGGCGGACAAGGGTGTCAAAGTAGCCATCAACTATTACCAGAATGAAGCTGCCGCTAACGATACCCTCGCGAAGGTCAAAGAGCGGGGTTCCCATGGCTTTCTCATCCAAGCTGATGTCTCGCGCCCCGACGACATCAGCCGCATGTTCGAGAAGGTTCGGGACGAGTTCGGCAGGCTCGACATCTTCGTGAGCAATGCGCGAACTGATCTCCCCACCTTCTACCAGAAGCCGCTGGAGATCACGCCGGAGCAGTGGGACATGGCCATGAACTCGCAGGCTAAGGCGTTCCTGCTAGGGGCACGGGAGGCCGCCCGCCTGATGAATGATGAGGGCAGGGTCATCGCCATTACCTACTCGCCCGGCGGCCGCACCGGGAGTTGGCAGCCGTGGGTGGCGATGGGGTCCGCGAAGGCCGCGCTCGACTCGCTGGTGCGCTACTTCGCCGTCGCCTTGGCCCCGCGACGTATCACCGTCAACGGCGTCAGCCCCGGCGGCGTCTTCGGCCCGCCCAACGTAGTCGAGGGTGGTGTCTTGCGCTCTCTGCCGCAAGACGTCCAGGACGCCACGCGAGCCTGGCACGAGGGCGGGTGGACGCCGATGAGGCGGCTCGGGACCCCGGAAGACATCGGCAACGCCGTGACACTCCTGTGCATGGAGGAGGCCGGCTTCATTACAGGTCAGATCATCCACGTGGACGGCGGGGCGTCCATCATGGACACCGTCTTCCCGCTCGAAATCCAACAGGGATAAAGGTTGAACCAGGGCAGCACGTGGTAGGGCAAGTCATCTGCTTAAAGTCGTAAAATTCGGCCGCGCCTAATACATGGATTCAAAGAATACTGTGCCCATCTGTTTTTCAAAGGCGCCTTGTTAAAGGATGCCAAGGGTATTCTGATCCAACAAACGAAGAATGTGCAGGCAGCTCGCCAGATTCGGTTCACCAATGTTCGGGAAATAGTTAAGATGAAACCCATCCTGAAAGCGTACATTCATGAAGCTATTGAAGTGGAAAAAGCCGGTTTGAAAGTGAAGCTCAAAAAGACTTCAGAATTCAACATTCCTGAAGAATTTCAAAAGAAATTAGATGAAAAGCCGGCCTTGAAA
>QHXG01000829.1 GCA_003222845.1 Acidobacteriota bacterium
CAAGGGCATCGCATCGACGCCCGGAGGCCCTTGTGGACCAGCAGGCCCCTGCGGACCAGGGACTCCTTGAGGGCCTTGAATGCCCTGCGGGCCTTGTGGCCCAACAATGTTCCAACTAATCGGTGTCTCTTTCTGGGTACAATCATTAGGGGAAGCTGCCTTGCGCAATGCCCCACTCTTGTTGTCGTAGCAACCCTGAATCGTATTGCTACTTTGAGCATAAACCGTTAGAAAGGCTACTAGCGCCGCAGCACAAAAACACAGAAATAAGCAGATCATCGTGAGGCGATTATTCTTAAGCCGTTTCATTGGAACTCCTTTCAGGTTTAACCATTAGTTAGAGGCGGGACGAGCCGGTCAAAAGTGATCCAATTCCCTCAGGTCTAGCCCGCTTGATCTCCCTCTATTCGGATCTTCCCTTTATAAGGCGATAGATCGGTGAGATGATCACCATCGGTTCTAAGCACCAGCAAGAATCTGCTGATCTTCTGTTATGATCCGCGCAGTTTTCAACATTTGAGCTCGTCAATTGACTGTATGACAGGCTCCTCACAACTGCGGATAACCGAGCTGCTCGTCGACTGGAGCAACGGGGATGAGACTGCGCTCGACAGGCTGATGCCGCTGGTCTATGACGAACTGCGCCGGCTGGCGCGGCACTACATGCGCAACGAGCGCGCGGGCCAGACGCTTCAAACTACGGCGCTAGTCCACGAAGCATATCTGCGGCTGGCCGGCTACAAAGAGATCAAGTGGCAGGAGCGGGCGCACTTCTTTGCTATTGCCGCGCAGTTGATGCGGCGCATTCTGGTTGAACATGCGCGCGCTCGTAAGCGCGTCAAACGAGGGGGCGACGCCCAGACGATTTCTCTTGATGCGAAGACTATCTCGTTAGCAGATGCTTCCTCGGCTTCTCCAGACCAGCTACTCGATATGCTTGCTCTGGACGAGGCAATGAAAAGGCTCGAAGCAATTGACCCACGTAAGGCTAAGGTTGTCGAGATGCGCTTCTTCGCGGGGATGGAGAATAAAGAAATTGCCGAGGTGCTTAACGTTGCGCCTAATACAGTGATAAGGGATTGGAACTTTGCAGAGGCGTGGTTAAGGCGCGAGCCCCGCGGAGCGGGTGACAGCGTAAAGCCGGGGGTGGAGCGGAGCGGAACCCCAGGAACGTCGAGCACACAAGAAACCAACAGCCCGCGAAGTGGGCGACAGCGTCATTGATGACCTTTAACGCCCGCCGATCGATTACGCAAAATGGCGAAGAGGGCACCATCGACGAAGGTCCGAAGCGCGCTCACTCCTGGAAAGGTCTTTTGGAATCTGCGGGCTGCCGCCCGTTTCACGGGCTAATGCGTGTGTGGGCTGATGCGTTCCTGGGGTTCACACCCCAGGCTTTACGCTAACGCCTGCTCACGCAGGCTGAAGAACTGAAAATGCGAACTAACGACCCAAAAACGGAAGGCTCAAAACTGAGAACTGAAGACTAATGGACGAACGAGACCAGAAAGTCGAAGATGCCTTTCACGCGGCGCTTGTGCTTGGCGCAGATCAGCGCGCTGATTTTCTTGCCAGCGCTTGCGGCGATGACGAAGTGTTGCGACGCGAAGTCGAATCCCTGCTCGCGGACACAAAGTCCGTTGCAGACGCCGGTTGTCGATCAAGCGTTTCGAGCGCTGGCGGAAAGTGATGGTGAATCTCTAATTGGCAAGACGGTGAGCCATTATCAAATTGTCTCGCGAATCGGTGAAGGTGGCATGGGACTGGTTTATGCGGCTCTGGACCAACGCCTCAATCGCAGAGTTGCGCTCAAGTTTCTGCCCGCGTCTTTCATCAAAGATCAAGAGCAGGTGCGCCGTCTGCATCGCGAGGCGCGCGCGGCGTCCGCGTTCCATCACCCGAACATCGTCACGATCTATGAATTTGGCCAGGCTGACTCGCAGCAGTTCATTGCCATGGAGTTTGTCGAAGGTGAAACGCTGCGCCAGAAAATGTCGGCGCAAATACCTCTTCACGAACTTCTCAATATTGCTATTCAGGTGGCGAGCGGACTCGCCGCCGCGCATCAAGCAGGCGTTCTCCACCGCGACATCAAGCCGGAAAACGTGATGTTCGGTAAGGACGGCTTCGTGAAAGTGCTCGACTTCGGAATTGCCAAATTCAAAGAACAACAAGGCCCCGCAGCAACAGCGTCGATCGTTGACACTGAGGCTAGTGTCGCCGCCGGTACGTTGAGTTACATGTCACCCGAGCAAGCCCGAGGTGAACCGCTCGACGCGCGAACTGACATCTTCTCATTGGGCATCTTGCTCTTCGAGATGATCACAGGCAAGAAACCCTTTAGCGGCGACAATCAGACAGAAATGCTTCGCTCTCTGCTCGATGATGAAGCGCCTCGTCTTAGTGCGCATCGACAAGACGTGCCGCCTGATTTGCAACGCATAGTCAATAAGGCACTCAAGAAGAATCGTGAAGACCGATACCAGTCCGCCAAGGAAATGCTTCAGGATCTCAGGGAATTCGATCAAGCAGCGGGCCAAGAGATGGACGACACGCACCGTGCGAACCGAATGCTGAGACAATACCTGTCGATCTACGCGGTGGACAAGCGCGCCCTAATCCCCATCACGAAACTTTCGTTCATTCGGCGCTATTCTGATTTGGAAAGAGGCGAGCGTACGCGCGAATTATTAAAGAAGAGCCTGCGCTGGGGCTTGATCAAAGCGAGTTTGATATTTGTGTCGCTGCTATTAGTGACGACCGTTGCTGCTGCTATGTTGTCCAGACGCGAAGAATGGGAGGGCGTTCGTTTGAGCGACGGACACACGGCGGCAGTGCGACGCGCTGTCTTCTCGCCGGATGGCCGCCTCCTCGTTTCGGTCGGCGAAGACAAAAAAGTGATTGTTTGGGATTTCGCCCGACGGGAGCGACTCGCCACACTTGCAGACCACACAG
>QHXG01000123.1 GCA_003222845.1 Acidobacteriota bacterium
GGTGTGGGTTCGGTTTTCGCGGTTGCTTCCGCCGAAGGCTCAGCGATCGTGGCGCCAACCGACGACACTCGTTTTGTTCCTCGACTCGAACGCGGACTCTCTGCCGTTGATTCGGTGGCTTCGGCAACCGGAATACCACCACTAAATGGTTCGAAGCTTCCTCTAAAGCGAATGTGATACGAGCCCGCTTCGTCGCTTGGCGTGCGCGCCTCAATGCGCAGAATCAATATTTGGTGGACCCGCAGAAAGATGCTTTTGGTAACTTCCGGCATCTGCGTATTGGCGTACATCGTAGTTTTCATCAACGGACGAAACGTTACCGCCGTGAACACGTCGATGTCACCGTTCAAGTTCTTGCTGTCAGTTGTGATGATCAGATCGCCAGGACTCGCATCAAAAGCGTAGAAGTGACGCGTCACACGCGAATCGCCGAGATCCAATGGCGCAATCGTACCGTTAACTTCGCTGGTGAGAACTGGAGTGGGCAAGCTTTGATCGGAAGACTGGGCCAAACCAGTCGAGGCGACCACAAACAAAACTGTGGCCAGGAAAGTGGCGAAGAAATTCATGCGGAACTTCACGACGTTACCACCAAAGAGACGAGCCCTTTCGATGTGTTAGAGTATCAGATTTGTCGGCAGGATCGAACTTACATCGGGAGAAAATCGGCGGCTGAAACCGGGAGCTGGAGTACAATTCTCAGCAACAGGCAGTCATCTCTGGCGGCTTGTGGGTTGAGTGAAGTTAATGCGAAACCAAGAGCGAGAGGTCGCGCCGAGGAGGTTGATGACCAAAATCAATTATGGCTGAGTATCTCGACGTAGCAAACTGGTCGCGGCGGGACCTCTTTGAATTTTTCATTGGGTATACGAACCCATACTTCAACGTGTGTACTCAAATCGATGTTACTAATCTCAAAGCGTTCGTGAACCAGCAGCACTATAAGATTTCGTTGGCCCTCCATTATTTTGCTCTTCGGGTCGCAAACGAAATCGAGCCGTTCCGCTACCGGCTCAAAGATGAAAAGGTGTTGGTCTACGACGTCGTAAACGGTGGAACCACGGTGTTGCTTCCGAATGAGAGCTTCGCCTACGCGTATTTTGATTACCAACGCGACTTCGAAAAGTTCCTCACTGATATGAGCAAAGCAGTGGACGATGTGCGAATCGGAAGCGGACCTTTGAAACCGACCCTGCGTGATGACGTGATTTACCACACGACTTTGCCGTGGGTTTCTTTTACCAGCTTCGCACACGCTCGAACTAAGGGCCGCGGAGATTCGATTCCAAGAATTGTTTTCGGAAAGTTCACCAAAGAGAACGAACGCGCGATGCTACCCATTTCTGTTGAGGTACATCACGCGCTCATGGACGGCCTGCACGTCGGGCGGTACTTGAGCCGCTTGGAGGAGGCCCTCGCGGAGCCTGAAACTTTTGTGAAAGAATAGAATCTGAAGGCTCGAGTCAATGTGTGGCCGGCGTTCAGCAATCAGCGTCTTCATTTCATGGCCAAAACAATTGACAGCCACAAGGCGCGGTAACTAATATGCGTTGCAGATTTGGGGAGAGTTCGTGCTGTCATCTGCGGTGATGTGTAATCCATGGACTCGCAACACTATGCTGTCTCTCAACGCCGCAAGCGATGCGCGCCGCTGTTGCCGCACTCACAAACCGAAGTTCAAAACCGTGAAGCGCCAGAGAATAGGAGAAAAAATAATGCTTAACGTCATGTTTAGTTTGCGCTCCAAATGTTTGAAATCTCTTCGAATTGGTTTACTCGTCATTCTGGCCCTGGCTTTACCGGCTCTTTCCCAGACTCAAATAACCACGGGAACAATTCAAGGTACGGTCACTGATGCAAACGGCGCAATCGTGCCCGGCGCCAGCGTCGAAATCAAGAACCTCGATACAAATCTTACGCGAACTCTGACAACGGACGAGGGTGGCCGCTTTGTCGCCCTGGCGCTGCCGCCGGGGCCGTATTCGGTTACGGTCTCGAAGCAGGGATTTGCGACCGCGGTTGCGGAAAGACTCGATCTAACCGTGGGCCAGGCTCTCAATCTTCCGGTGGCGATGAAAGTGTCTCAGGTTCAGGAGCGAGTCACGATTACTGCCACGCCGACCGTAGATACAGTGAAGACCGAGGCCAGCACCACAATCAACGAGACGGCCGTCAACACCACGCCAATTCTGGGACGCAAGTTTGAAGACCTGCTCACGTTAACTCCGGGAGTGAGCGTCGTTCAAGGGCCCGATGGCGATGAGATTACTTTCTCTGGACAGCGCGGGGTCTTTAATAACGTCAGTCTTGACGGCGGCGACTATAACAACGGTTTCTTTGGCGAGCAGCTTGGCGGTCAGCGCGCGGCCATCGACATTCCGCTGGACGCGGTGAAGGAATTTCAAGTGGTGGCCACGGGAGCAACAGCCGAGTTCGGACGCACTGCCGGTGGGATTATCAACGTGATCTCGAAATCAGGGACCAACGACGTCCACGGCGGCCTTTTCTATTTTCAGCGACTCGAAGCGCTAACGGCACACACATCTGACGGTAAGCCGCTCAAGGATTTCAATCGGAAGCAGTTTGGCGGGACGGTTGGCGGCCCCATCAGCAAGAATAAGGCTTTCTTCTTCTTTTCCTTCGAAGGCATTCGCGAAAAACTGAGTCGAGCGAATCTGAGCGAAGCAATCGGCACCCCTTGTTCAGTAACGACGCCCACCATCACGGCGAATGAAGCTTTAATCAACGGCAGCGCCGATTGTCAAAGACTGGCCCTCATCAATTTCATCAAGACGACCAGAAATCAGGACGAGGGACAGCCGGTCAGTCATAAGATCAACAACCAGGCTTTCCTGGCCAAGGTTGACTGGGACCTCAACTCGAAGCACAAACTGGCGCTCTCGTACAACTTCGACTATTCGAAGAATACTAATCAAACGTTCGACGTTGCGACCTATGGGAACTCGGCCAACGGCATTGAAGGCCCATCGAAGATCAATAACTTCAACGTAAATCTTTTCAGCTCGCTCACGTCCAATAGAGTGAACGAGGCCCACTTCTCTTACACACGAGAGTTGCGACCTCGTAACGCAATTCCGTCGAGCGTACCGGCTGATACGGCGATGGGTTTCGCTACTACATTCAGATTCGGCAACCCGTTCTTTCTGAACCCAACGATTGACGAGCTGCTTTGGCGCACGGACGTGAGAGACAACTTCTCGATCATTCACGGTAACCATACAATGAAGGTCGGTGGTGAGTGGCTGCACACGCTCAACGATCAGGTCTTTCGCGGCTTCTTCGAAGGCCGGTATATTTTCGACAGCGTCAGCGGCTTTCTGCGTTACGCGTCACCGGCCGCCGCGGGAGGTTTTGGACCGACTGTGGCCGAATGCTTTAACAACACCACCGGCGCGTTCACCGGTTGGATCACCCAAGGCGCTCCCTTTAATCAGACTTGCGCCGCGGGCAGCAGCATTTTCGGTCCTGCGAATAGCGGACTTGGCGGGCCTCTGCTGCTGTTCTTGCAGAACGGAATTCCGACCGGGATCGCAGGCGTGCCGCCGCCGGGCAAGTCCACCATTAAGAATGAAGACCTGTCCCTGTTCGCTCAGGACAGTTGGCACCTGCGGTCCAATTTCACTTTGAATTATGGGCTGCGCTGGGAAGCCCAAATCTTTCCCAAGCCGATCGTCCCGCCGGCTCAAACAGCCTACGGAGCGCTGTTGAGTAATCCACGGTTTCCATCTGACGGCACGTTGCACAGCCCGAAGAAAGAGTTCCAACCGCGCGTTGGTTTTGCGTGGGACGTAGCGCGCAACGGCAAGTCTGTGCTGCGCGCCAGCTATGGCATTTTCTATGGCCGCCAGAACATGTTGACGCAGGTTGGCTCGATCACCGACAACGGCGTGCAGCAGTTCGGGATCTTCTGCAACTCGACCTTTGCTTTTACCTGCTTTGGCGCGGCCACCAGGCCGCCCACCTGGCCGGGTATACAAAACGTGCCACCATCCGGGGGAATTCCCTTCGGCGCTTCGGTGCGCGTCTTCGACAAGAATTATGCGAACCCGCGCATCTACACATTGAACGCGCAGTTCGAGCAGGAAATCGTCAGCGATCTCTCTTTATACTTTGACTTCACTCACTCGAAGGGCGTGCATCTGACGCGATTCCTTAATTACAACCGGACGGGTCCACTTATGCCTGCCACTGCTCTGTTCCCGACTCTGGGTGACGTCTTCGTCACCAGCGCCGTGGGTAAGTCGCTCTACAACGGCTTCACGGTAGGCATGCGCAAACGGATGAGCAGGAGATATCAGTTCGAATGGAACTATGTGCTGTCGAAGGATCAGGATGATGATTCCAACGAGCGCGATCCATTCACTGATCGTTCGCTGACATTTCTCAACCTCAGCCTGGACTATTCAGTTTCGGATCGAGACATTCGGCACAAGTTCAATTTTTATTCCTTTGTGCAAATGGGTTGGGGCCTGGAAGGCAACTTCCGCGTCCAAGCGCGCAGCGCGCAACCTATCTCGGGTGCGCGAACTCCGGCCAGTCCCGCGAGAAATACTTTGCGCAAGGACAACGCATACTTCTCGTTCGATTGGCGCATTCAGCGGCCGTTCAAGTTCGGCGAACATTACGCGCTAATTCCCATCGTCGAGATGTTCAATACCTTCAACAGCAAGAACAACATCAATCCTCTCAGCACGCCGGGGCTTTTCAACTTTGACGGTTTCCTGCGGCAGGGCGTAGGCGATCCCCGGCAGGTCCAGTTAGCCGTGAAGTTTACGTTCTAGCTCTGGCGGTTGGTTAATGAACCGGAGGCGCGGAGCCTGATATTCTTCGCGCCTCCTTTAATTGGACTATTCTTAGGCGATCGCTGTCCATTGCTGTGGGAAAATCCTTTCGAGCAGACTTCGGTGGTTAATAGGTGACTGAAGTTCATGGTCCGCGAACCAACTTACCAAGCCGCTCGGGCGGTGGCCGCGGTGGTCGAAGAGCATTTTGCGCGCCACGTCGCCGAGGCCCGCCGGCGTGATGAGCAGGAACTCGCCCACACGCCCGATGCGCGAGCAATCGAAACGATCATCGATGCCACTTTCTGGGCGAGCTTCCGGCCCGAAGAAGGCCGCTTCCCCAAAATCTCGCTGGCATTTTTGCCACCCGAACAGGCAGGCCACCCGCTGAAGTTCGAAGATCGTCTGCCGCTAACTCCCGCAATCCTGACAAAACTCGCGCCGGCAGTCGAACGTCCAGGAATTCATCTGGGCGTTTGGCACGACGCGGGCGAGCTGTATGTCTGGGGTGCGACGCGCCAAATTCCAAGTTTGGGATTTGTCCTCGAGGATGTCGAACCGGGGTTGCTGGTGATCAAGCACCGGCGCATCGATAGCTTTGGAAAGTTTGCCAACGTCGCCATCCTCAAGGGTGAACAGACGAAGATTGTTGACGAGCAAGGCACGAGTCTGCCCGACTGTCCGGACCTGCTGAAATCGCTGTTGGCCTTCACTTCTCCGTCAACGTGGGATGATTCGGTGAACGTCCTCGTGCAACTCGCCGCGTCGATGCGCGCCCACGGACATGGCGGCACCTTGCTGGTAGTGCCGACTGGAACGACACAGTGGCGCGAATCCATCATCCACCCTTTGCTCTACTCAGTCGCGCCTTCATCTTCAAAGCTCGCTAATTTGATCAGGAAAGGTGCGAGCCCTGCGAAGGAGAATGAATGGCAGGGATCATTGAGCAATGCTGTAGAAACGGTAGCCGGTTTGACCGCAGTGGACGGCGCAACTGTTGTTTCTGATGAGTATGAAGTGCTCGCGTTCGGCGCGAAGATCAAGCGGGCTTCAGGCACCGAACAAGTCGAGCAGATGGTGCTCACCGAACCAGTCGTCGGTAACACAGCCGTCATAGTTCCGCCGGTACAACACGGTGGCACACGTCACTTGTCGGCGGCTCAGTTCATACACGATCAGCGAGATTCGTTGGCGCTGGTCGCTTCACAAGACGGCCGTTTCACAGTTTTCGCATGGTCGCCCTGCGAAGGGATGGTTCACGCGCATCGCGTCGAT
>QHXG01000124.1 GCA_003222845.1 Acidobacteriota bacterium
GCCGTCCCACTGCGAGTCATTCATGCCGTCGCGCGCTTCATCAACGCGCCCGGACACGGCTATGCGTTCTTCGCTCATCTCGTCGGCCAACACGATCAAAGGCGCGCCCGACCGCGCCAACAATTGAGCCACCTTCATGGCCTCGTGATAGCCCGCCTCGTGGCGCTCCGGATGCGCCAGTGGGATTGGCACAAAGCTGGCGACAAGTTGCAGCCCGCGGGCGGATAGTTCCGACATTAGCGCGTTAGGCTCAGTCGGAAAATAACCATAAGGGCCGAGTTCCGAGCCCGCGTAACCTGCTTCACTTATCTCGTCAAGCACCTGACCGTAAGGTACTTGCTCGCCCCAACCGGCAACTTCCATCACGCCCCAGCTCACGGGAGCGTTCCCAACCTTTATCTTCATCCTTGTCTTTCCGACGCAAAATACAGCGACGCTAAGTTCAAAGTTCAGAGCAGATCATTTCAGGTTGAACTTCGTCTTCAAGCGAACTCATTTTCACCGGGTGGTTTTCCTTGAATGACAACGTGGCGGCAACGCTTGCCTGTAGAGCAGCCACGCCGTCAGCACAGGTAACTGATGGCGGCTTGTCTGCCAAGACGTTCTCCACGAAGTCCTGTAATTGAGTGATGTATGCCTGTTCAAAACGCTCGGTGAAGTAAGGCACAGTGTCGTGGGTAATGCCGTCTTTAGTCATGACCAGAATCGGGGTTTCGCGTAGATACCCGATCTTTAGTGTGCCCTGCGTGCCGAGGATTTCGGTGCGAATGTCATAGCCCGACTGAGATCGATAGTGCCCAATGCGCCACTAGTGAAATAAAGACTCGTGATGGCGTTATCAATGTCTCCGATCTCTTTCATCTCCGGATACGCCAACGTTCCGCCGATGCTGTACACGCTCGCGATCTCACCCATGAACCAGCGTGCGAGATCGAGATCATGGATGCCGCAATCGATTATTAGACCGCCGCTATGTTCCGGATTCAAGTATTCAAGACTGGGCCGAAAAGGATCGCGTGATGAAGATTTGAAAACTACCGGCGTACCAATCTCGTCTTCGGTGATCTTGCGTTTGGCTGCCACGTAGCCTTTGTCGAATCGTCGCATGAATCCCATTTGAAAGTAGACGCCCGTCTGTTCGACCGTGCGGAGCATTGCCAATGCGTCGGGTAACGAAATAGATAGGGGCTTTTCGCAAAAAATCGGTTTGCCACGCTGGGCGGCTTCGAGCACGACCTCCTTGTGCGTACTCGTCGGACTGACTATCACGACCGCGTCGACTGCTTCATCGGCGATGAGATCTTCATAACTCAGAAACTGTTTCGATACGCAGAGTCCGTCCATCGACTTCAAGGCTGCTTCCGACACATCTGCTATGGCTACCAGACTTGCGTTTGCAATGCGGCCGCAAAAGTATCTGGCGTACATTTTGCCGAGCCGGCCTAAACCAATCACGCCGACATTGAGTTTGCCACTCATTGAATCCTTTCTAATTACTTTCCGTGTCAGAACCGCGAGCGGTAGCGACCGGATCTTACAAGCAACTCGCGAATTGAAAGTGACGGTTTGCTCTTAAAGCTCACTCCATGAACCGGTCGCTACCGCTCGCGGTTCTGACACGTTCTGGTGCAGCGGACGGTAGCTGACGAGTTATTCATTGTTATTGACTGGTTACATTCTCTTTGGTGATTAGCTTGATCGGCACTGTAATTTCCGGCTTGATCTGTTCACCTTTGAGCAGTCGATATGCGTTCTCCACGGCTAACTCGCCCATCGTCGCGGGAGACTGGGCGACTGTGGCCTCCATGGTTCCCTGCTCGACAGCCTTGCGAGCTTCGGCCAAAGCATCAAATCCAACCACGACGATCTGTCCGGTTTTCTTAGCCGCGGCAATCGCTTCGACGGCCCCGAGCGCCATAAGATCGCTGCACGCAAATACGGCCTGAACGTCCGGATGGGATTGCAGGATGTTCTGAAACACGTTGAACCCCTGGTCTCGTTCCCAGTTGGCTGTTTGGGACGCGACGATCTGGATTTCCGGCGTCGCTTTGATTGCCTCGCGAAATCCTCTGAGTCTCGAATCCCCTGTCTCATGTCCGGGAATGCCTTCGAGCACAGCGACCTTCCCTTTGCCGCCCAGACGTTTGGCAAGGAATTCGCCCGCTACTTTTCCGCCTTCGTAATTATCGGAACCGATGAACGCGGCGATTTTTCCGTGCGACTCGCTGAGCGCCTTCTCATCCACTCTGGTGTCGACTATCACAACCGGAATGCCCGCGCGGTTGGCTTTGTCTATCGCCGGCACAATTTCCCTTGAGCCACTCGGCGTGACGCAGAGTGCGGCGACCTTCGCCTGAATGAGGTTCTCAACAATCTGCATCTGTTTCTCGACGTCAACCTCTCGGTCCGCCGCCTGTACGATCAAATTGACTCCCAGTCTCTGAGCGGCCTGTTCGGCGCCTTTCTGCATCTCGATGAAAAAAGGATTGTTCGCAGTTTTCATCACAAAGGCAATCTTCGGTGGACCACCAGCGCGATCGCCGCCACGTTGACAGCCAATCAGTGCAATCAGAATCAACAACATCATGATCAGAAGTTTCTTCATCGATCTTTGCTCCTATGGGGTCGAGTAAGAGTTCAAGTACAAGTGTTTAGAGTTCAACCTTTAGGTTGCTGTCCACGAAAGCGCAAGCTAAAGCTTGAACTCTGAACACCCGCTGCTCGACTCTCATTTTAATTACACCCTTGCTCCTATGAATATTTTCCGCGCCGCTTCAGCGCCATATCGATCAAGACCGCGACAATGATTACTGAGCCAATCACAACTTGTTGGAGGAACGAAGAGACGCCCAGGAGGTTCAAACCGTTTCTGAGTACCGCCATGATCAGCGCGCCAATCAATGTCCCCAACACATTGCCTTCCCCGCCGAGCAGGCTGGTGCCACCAATTACAGTAGCGGCTATGGCGTCCAGCTCGTACATCATGCCGGCAATCGGCTGCGCCGAATTAAGCCGCGCCGTAAGCAGAATGGCCGCTAACCCGCTGAACAAGCCGGCCAGTCCGTAGACGACGGTTTTGTAGAATCTGACATTCACCCCGGACAGGTGTGTCGCCTCTTCGTTGCCGCCGATGGCATAGGTGTACCGGCCCAGTTTCGTACGCGTGAGGACAAAGAAGGCGATCGCGTAGATACCGATCATGACGATGACAGGTATCGGGACCCGAAGCACCTCTCCGGTCGCGAGCCAGCGGAAATTCTCAGAGAAACCTGAGATTGGCCTGCCCCCGGTATACATCAGCGCCGTGCCTCGCGCCACGCTCATCATGCCCAGCGTCGCGATGAAAGGCGGAAGCCGTCCCAAAGTGATCAGCAGTCCGTTTACGAGCCCACACACGGTTCCTGTTACCAGTCCCGCCAGCAATGCAAAAGGCAAAGGCGCGCCGGCGTGGAGTGCGCTGGCCATGACCACGCCGGCAAAGGCGAGCACGGAGCCGACGGATAGATCGATTCCTGCGGTAAGAATCACAAAAGTCATGCCGACGGCGACAATGGCGATGATGGTGGCCTGCTCGGCGACGTTGAGCAGATTCGATAAGGTCAGAAAATGAGGAGTCAAAACCCATAGCACCAGGCCCAAGACCAACAGGCCTGACAAAGTGCCGAGTTGTCGCGCGTGATGCAGTAAGAAATTCTGCCGTAGCGCTATGCCATTAGGGCGCATTGCAAGACTCTCTCCTGAGTTGCTTCATTGGCTGAGAACTCTCCGGCGATCTCGCCGCTTCGCATAACCAGCACTCGATCACTCATTCCCAATACCTCGGGGAGTTCTGATGAGATCATGATGATCGCGACTCCCTCAGCGGTAAGACGGTCCATCAGCTCATAGATTTCAGTTTTCGCTCCTACATCAACACCGCGCGTCGGTTCATCGAAGATAAATATTTCCGCTTCGGAACAAAGCCACTTGCCCAGTACTACCTTTTGTTGATTACCGCCGCTTAGGAAGGACACTTTTTGTTTGAGACTGGGAGTCCTAATCCTCAACTCCTGGATATAGCGACGGCAAGCCAGCTTCTCCTTATTCCTGTCGACCATTCCCCAACTGGTAAACTTATCGACACTCGGCAGGCAAAGGTTCTCGCCAACCGACAGTCGCAACACCAGGCCCTGAGACTTCCTGTCTTCGGTGAGAAACCCAATCCCACAATTAATTGCTCTACGCGGCGAAGTGATTCGTCGGGCCTTACCTTTCACGTAAATCTGTCCGGCCTCGATCTTCTCTACTCCGAAGATCGCTTGCGCCAGTTCAGTGCGTCCCGCGCCCATAAGACCGGCAATACCCAACACCTCTCCTTTGTGCAGAGAAAAACTGATATCGCGCAAGCCGCTTGTAGTTAAGCCTTCTAAGCGCAAGATCTCTTCGCCAATCGTTGCTTGCCTTTTGGGGAACTGCTCCGTGAGTTCACGATTCACCATCAGCCGAATCAACTCGGGTTTGCTGGTTTCGGCAACCTCACAGGTGGCAACTGACCGACCATCGCGCAAGACCGTCACGCGGTCACCAAGCTCAAACAACTCTTCCAGTCGATGCGAGATGTAGATGATCGACACACCGCCTTCTTTCAATCGTCTAATGGTGGCGAAGAGTTGTTTGATCTCCTGCTGACTGAGAGCCGAGGTCGGCTCGTCCATGATGAGAATTCTGGTTTCGAGCGAGAGCGCCTTCGCGACTTCAACCATCTGCTGTTCGGCGATACCGAGGCGTTTGACCCGCGCGCTTGGATCGACTGTCAGGCCCAAACCCTTCAAGAGTTCGCGCGCGGCACGAACGAGGGCTCGCTGATCGATAACGGAAGCAAACTTGGATGGCTCGCGGCCTAGGAAGATATTTTCAGCAATGGACAGATGCGGAATCAGATTCAGCTCTTGATAGATGGTGCTGATACCAAGGTCTTGAGCGTGCCTGGGATTCTTAATACTTACCGGCACGCCGTCGAGCTCTATTTCGCCGCTGCTCTTTTGGTACGCCCCACTCAGGATCTTCATCAGAGTGGATTTGCCGGCGCCGTTCTCGCCGAGCAGCACGTGAACTTCGCCCCGGCGCAGCTCAAAGTCAACCTTATCCAGAGCCAAAACGCCCGGAAAGGTCTTGCTGATCTGAGACATCTTCAGAAGCGGAGCAGTTTCCATCGCCATCGATCCTCTTTTGAGTGTAATCGTGCGATCAAGTTTCTAGCAGGCCTAGAACTTGCGAGACCAATACTTGGGCCAGCGTTCGATCACAACCTTCTTCTCGGTGTAGAACTCAACCGCGTCGCGACCCTGGCTGTGCAGCACTCCGAAAAAGCTGTCCTTCCAACCGCTGAAAGGAAAGTAGGCCATCGGCGCCGCGACTCCGATGTTTATGCCGACATTTCCTGCTCCTACTTCATAACGAAACTTGCGCGCCGCCGCGCCGCTGGTGGTGAAGATTGAGGCCGCGTTTCCGTACAAACTCTGCGACAAAATATTGAGCGCCTCTTCGATTGTTTCGGCAGGTATGAGACTGAGTACTGGTCCGAATATTTCTGTTTTCGAAAGCTCACCGCCGGGCGGCACGTTATCGAGCACCGTCGGTTTGACAAAATTTCCTCGCTCATAATTAGGAATCTTCGTCCTCCGTCCGTCGAGCAGCACGGAAGCGCCTTCACTCGCTCCCTGATCAATTAACTTTTCGACGCGCGTCTTACTGTCTCGGGTGATAACCGGACCCATCTGGCTGGACTCTTCAATTCCTGGGCCCACCACGATTGAATTGGCGCTGTCGGCAATCGCGTCTCTGAATGTGTTCCGTGCTTCTCCTACGGTTATGGCAACCGAAACCGCGAGACAGCGCTGGCCGGCACAGCCAAACGCACTGTCGCTCACCACCTGCGTCGTGGTTTCCATGTCAGCGTCAGGGAGGATCACAACGTGGTTCTTGGCTCCTCCCTGGCACTGCACTCGCTTGCCGTTGGCCGAGGCCCGCGAATAAATGTATTTCGCCACCGGCGTCGAGCCTACGAAACTGATTGCGCGGACGGCCGGGTGATCGAGCAATGCATCAACCGCAGGCTTGGCGCCGTTCACCAGATTCAAAACGCCTGGCGGCAATCCCAACTGCTCAACCAGCTCGAACACCTTCCGCATCGCCAGCGGCACTTTTTCTGAAGGCTTGACGATGAATGTGTTGCCGCACGCAATGCCGTAAGGAATGAACCAGAAAGGGACCATGACGGGAAAATTAAACGGCGTGATAGCAGCCACCACACCGAGTGGCTGGCGAATCATCATCTCATCGATGCCGCGCGCGACATCTTCGAGGTTGTAGCCCTGCATCATCAGCGGGATGCCACAGGCCACTTCGATATTCTCAATCGCCCGCTGCAATTCCGCCCGCGCTTCGGCCAGGGTCTTTCCATTCTCCGTCGCGATGAGGCGGGCCAACTCTTCTCGATGGTCTTCAAAGAGCCGCTTCAACCTGAAAAGGTATTGAATTCGTTCTTCCGGCGGCGTGCTTCGCCACTCCGGGAAGGCAGCGGCAGCCGACTCGACCGCCGCCGCCACATCCTCATCTCCGCCAAGCGGCGCCTGGGCCAACGACTCGCCGGTCGCTGGGTTGATGACATCCGAGAACTCCTGAGCGGCGGGATTTTGCCACTGACCATTTATGAAGTTGGGCACGCGGCCATTCGTTGTCATAATCATTTTCTCCTAAACCTTGCTCTAGCTACTTTCCGGTGCAAAATAGGTGGATCGTGTCAGAACCGCGAGCGGTAGCGACCGGATCATTTTCCATTTTCCATTTATCATTTCTCATTTGTTAATCGTCGAACATGGTACGTCACAAATGAATCGTCCAAATGGCAAATGGTAAATGGAAAATGACAAATGGAAAATGTTCCGGCCGCTACCGCTCGCGGTTCTGACACGACCTTTATAGAAAATACCGCTCTCGCTTCACTGCTTCCTCCCAGCGGACTCGGGCTTGTTTGACTGACTCACTCTCCGAAACCTCGGCCACCGGAACATCCCACCACGTTTCGTATCCGGGTGCGCCGCTGCCCTTTTCGACTTCAACCACAATCACTGTTGTCTTGCCCTGCTTGCGAGCATATTCCAGCGCGTGTTGCAGATCCTCACGCGTCCACGCCCGCATGGTTAAGGCGCCGAGGCTGGCGGCATTAGCGCAAAAGTCAACTGCCAGAGGCTCGCCATTCAAAAGACCGCTGTCCCGGCGGCGATGCCTGTAACTCGTGCCAAATCCGTCCGAGCCTATCTCCTTTGAAAGCCCTCCGATGCTACCGAAACCATGATTGTCCAGCACCACAATAATCAGCTTATGTCCTTCCTGAATTGAAGTGACAATCTCGGAAGACATCATGAGGTAAGAGCCGTCACCCACCATCACATAAACGTTGCGTGATGGATCGGCCATCTTCACGCCGAGACCGCCGGCGATCTCATATCCCATGCACGAATAACCGTACTCCAGGTGATAGCCCTTCGGGTCGCTGGTACGCCAAAGTTTGTGCAAGTCTCCCGGCAAGCTGCCCGCGGCGCAAACGACGACGTCTTTTCGCCCACAGAAACTATTGACGATGTCGATGACTTCGCACTGCGTAATCCGCGAATCAGCCTGGCTATGGACGAGGCGCGCTACTTCGGTGGCCCAGTCCTCGTTGAGTCGCGCCGTTCGCGCGCGATAATCTTCGGGGACACGATAGTTCCCAAGCCCTGCGCTCAGTTCTTCCAGCACCACACGCACATCGGCAACGAGCGGTAATGCTGCGTGCTTATAGGCATCAACCTCCGCGATGTTGATGTTGATGAAGCGAACCTCGGGGTTCTGGAATGCAGTCTTTGAAGCAGTCGTGAAATCGCTCAAGCGTGTGCCTAAAGCAATAACCAAATCAGCCTCGCGCGCGCTTGCGTTGGCGCCTGGCGTTCCCGTCACGCCAATCGCTCCTAAATTTTGCGGATGGTCGTGCGCGAGCGAACCTTTTCCTGCTTGTGTCTCAGCGATGCGAATTCCCGTTTGCTCGACAAAACTTGCGAGTGCGGCGTTTGCTTCGCCATAGATGACGCCGCCACCCGCAATGATTAAAGGCGCCTTCGCCGCGCTGATCAATTTGATGGCTTCGGCAAGCAGGGAGCGATCGGCCATTGGTCTCGCGATGTGCCAAAGACGCTTTTCGAAAAGTTTGGCCGGATAGTCCCACGCTTCTGCCTGCACATCCTCCGGCAGTGCCAGGACCACTGCTCCGGTCTCAGCCGGCGAGGTCAGGACGCGCATCGCCTCCATCAGCGCCGAGGGCAATTGATCGGGCCGATTGATGCGGTCCCAGTAACGCGACACAGGTTTGAACGCATCGTTCACGGAGATGTCCTGGCTGTTTGGGGATTCGAGTTGCTGCAACACCGGAGCGACGTTGCGGCGGGCGAAGATGTCGCCCGGCAACAGCAGCACCGGAAGGCGATTGATCGTCGCCGTCGCCGCGCCGGTGATCATGTTTGTGGCCCCCGGCCCGACAGAAGATGTGCAAGCAAAGGCGCGCAGCCGATTGCTCATCTTGGCGAAGGCGGTGGCGGCATGAACCATCGCTTGTTCGTTGCGCGCCAGGTAATAGCGGAAGTGCAGATTCTGTTGCAGCGCCTGGCCCACGCCGGCCACGTTGCCGTGCCCAAAGATCCCCCACACTCCGGCAAAGAATGCCGTCTCTTTTCCGTCACGCTCGACGTATTGATTTCTCAGAAAGTTAACGAGCGCTTGAGCTGTGGTTAGTCTTTTTGTTTCGGAGTTCATTAGTTTAGGATCAAACGCGACCTTTCACGAAAGCCCAGCAAGGTTCAGAGTTCAAACTTTAGGTTGTTCACGTGTCAGAACCGCGAGCGGTAGCGACCGGATCAATCAAACTACTTTGCGAAGAGGTTCCGTCGTCAATCACGCGCGTTGGTAGGATCCGGTCGCTACCGCTCGCGGTTCTGACACGAAGGCCACAAGCTAAAGCTTGAACTCTGAACATTCGTTGCCAGACTCTCAATTCTAATTGCATCCAGTGTCCGTTTAGCCAATGCTTCGCGCTTGCAAACGACGCTGCGCCCAATCCAGATGTTCTCCCTTGAAGCTATTGAGATGATCCAGAGCTTGTTCGACCGTCCATCCCTTATGAATGATTCCGCCGATAGCGTCACCAACTGCGAGTGGATCGGCAGTTCCGGGATAAAGCACGTTTCGTCCCACCAACGCGCCCCGCACGTTTGAACCTGAGGCGAGACCGGCCACAACTTCTCGCAAAAGCGGTGTGGCGTCACCAACTGCTTCGCCGCCGAGCAGCAAAATTGGCAGCGTCGTAGCTGACACCACTACCTCGTAATTCTCGCAGTAAGGTAATTTCAGCCAAAGGTACCGGCTGCTATCTCCAAGCGCCGACGCCACGCCCGCCGCCTGTGCCAAGATTTCGGCCTGTTTGATTACTTTGTATCCCTTCTCAGCTTTAACGACGGGCAAGGGCTCAAGAAACATCGGCAGCTTTAGCGCATTGAGTTCTGTGATGGCCTGTGCACAGGCGAGCATGGTCTTGAGCGAGCCCGGTTCGCCGTCGCAAATACGCAATAAGACCTTCGCTCCGTCAAACCCCCATGCCGCGCACGTTGCGGCAGACGCGCCGGTCAACGGGTCATCCATTTCCCAAACGGTTCCAGCGAGTCCTCCTCGATTGAGACTGGCGATTAGCACTTTTTCATCCAGCAGGGATGGGCCGTCCGCACGTCGGAGGAGATCATCGAGTATGAGCAAGTCCTCGAGAATATCCATGGTCGCCATCACGCCATCAACGAACTCGCTCAGCATCACACGAACGATGCGACTGAGATAATCTTGACGGTTCGCCATTCCCAGCGGATTACTGCCAACGTTTGTCACACGCCGCGCGGGATGATCCGCGGCGAGGATATTGAGCCTGCCATCCGTGGTGAGCTGCGAGCGCCGCTTGCGGCCTTTTGCTGCGCGTAGAGAACGTTCGGGCTCCGTCACGCGAATGTCAGTGAGCTCCGTCATTAGGGAAGCCGAAAGAAACTCGTCAGCCTGAAAAGCTTTCACCTAGAATCCTCCTCGCGCTTCAATAAAATCCAACGCTTCCTGCTCGTAGGGCATGAAGTTAGCGCAGCCGTGGCGCGTCACTACAATGGCGCCACAAGCGTTTCCCATGCGGGCCGCTCGATACCAATCCCAACCCTTCAGGTAACCGTAGAGAAGCCCGCTCGCGAAAGCATCGCCCGCGCCGAGTATGTTGTAGACTTCGACTGGGAATGGCGGGGCTTCAATCGTCTCTCCGTTGTGAAGATAAACGGCCGTCTTCTCTGCGCCGCTTTTCATTACGAACGACTTCGGACCGGCCTTGAGTACCGACTCCACCGCGAGGTCCGCGTTACCGCTCACGTGCGCGTCAGACACTTGTGAGTGCTCAACCGAGATCGCCGACACGTCAGTGAGCGCGGCCGCCCTGGTTTCATCCGCGGTGCCAATAACAATATCGACCAATCGCAGGGCCGAGCGCACAGTGACGCCATAAGCTCGCGCATCGGGCCACTGGTCCGGACGAAAATCCAAGTCGAGGACAACGGTCGTGCCGACTGCTTGCGCTTGTTCTGCGGCGAAAAGCGTCGCGCTGCGACTGGGCTCGCGACTCAGACCCGTGCCACTAATTAACAAACAGCGGCTATCGGCTATCGGCGCGGCCATCACATCGTCAATCGTCAACTCGATGTCGGCACAATTGTCACGGTAGTAGACGAGAGGAAACTTGTTGGGCGGCTCGATGCCTAAGATTACCGCGCTGGTCCGGCGACCGGGCTTGCGTTGAATGAAGGTCGTCACTACGCCTTCCTCCTCAAGAAACTGAAGCAGAAAATCTCCCACCGGATCGTTCCCTACCGCAGTGAGCACGGCCGACTTCAAGCCCAGGCGCTGCGTGCCGACTACAATGTTCGTCGGGCAACCGCCAACGTATGCGGCGAAGCTCTTGATCTGGGGGAAGGGCGCGCCAATCTCGTTAGAATAGAGATCGATCGAGCTTCGACCCATCGTCAAAATGTCGTAAATCCGATCTGTGCGATCAAGCTTCTCGGACACAATCAGCTCGTCTCCTGTTTGTCTTCAAACCGACTCAGTTTCTTATGCTGACGCCTAGCCAACATGCGTCCGGCTCGCCCTAACCTTTAACCAGCGGAACACGAGGGTCTTTCTCCTTCCAGGTCTGCCGCACCCAGGCATAATCAGGATCATCCGAAGCCGCCATCGAGCGAGCGCTTCCCGCGAGCGCGTTCAGGTAATAGGCATTGTAGCCGTGAGCCGCCACCACGGGATGATATCCCTCAGGAATAAGAACCAACTCGCCATCGCGCACGGTAAGTGTCAAATCAAGGCGCCGATCAGGTGTGTAGATTTTCTGAATTGCGTAGCCCTCAGGCCGATCGATCTTGTAGTAGTAAATCTCTTCGAGATCGACCTCTTCAGGCGGATGATGGACATCATGCTTGTGCGGTGGATAACTCGACCAATTGCCGCCAGGCGTGTAGACCTCAACCATCAGCAACCGCTGGGCGGGAAACTCCGGCTTCAAAATGTGGTTGATCTGTCGCGTGGCATTTGCGCCGCCGCGAATTTCTACTTCTACCTGTTCGGGCGTGACCAGATGTGCCGGATACTGCTCTTCGGCTCGACAGAGGCAAAAAGCGATTTCACAATCCGTTTCGGCGATGACGGTGAACGAAGTCTGAATCGGCAGATAGAGCACGTACGGTAATCCATCGAATACGTGCGCGCGACCGCCAAAATTAGACCAGGAACCAGCGGACGACTCAACAGAGCAGCGACCGCCCAGAACTACCATGCCTAGCTCGTTGATGTCCGTCTGGGCGGCAAAGCGTTCGCCTTTGATCAGTCTCCGCACGCGAAAGGTCAAATACTGGAATCCGACCGATTCGGGTGTGATGAGCAGACTATCACCTGAAGCGCCATTCTGAGTTATTAGTTTGATAAGTAACTCTGTAATGGGTTGCGGCATAGTCCATTCCTTTCCAAATCTGTCCTGGCCGGTAAGCTGGCGCGCGCCCACGATCAAGGCTTCACGAATGCAGGATCGATCGCGGCCTCCAGCGCTCGCTGAAACCCGTTCCAACTGCAAGAGAAGTCCACGTCCGCGCGGCTGTAACCATAAAGAAAAAGCCGTGACCGCAGCGGCGGCTCGTCGAGCGACAGGGGCACAGCTTTATACATCTGCTCGAGACTCTGCGCCCTGTAGTATGCGTGAATCGTGAATTCGCCGTTTGTCTGTTTCCAGAGCTCAAAGACGAGTGCCCCTCCGGGCGGCGTGTCATTCCGTTGATAGCCATCCAGAAGCCAGGAGATACCGAGCATAGCTCCCACATTGGCGATGTTCCCATCGTGGCCGACCACCAGCAGTACCCGATCGCCTGCTCTACCCAGTGCGCCGGGGACTTCCTTGTTGGACACTGCCTGCTCCATCGAGCGCAAGAGGTGACTCAAGAGGTTGGAGATTTGCGCCCGCGCGAGATATGGATCTCTGCGAATCACATCCTCGTAAAGGGTATGAATGCTCATGACCTCCAGCAGATTTTCGCGATTGAGCCGGCCCCAGCCGAGATTCTTCTCCGGCATGCCATCTGTGTATTCGAGAAGAAAGTCCTCTGCCAGCTCAGAACCAGTCTTTAAGGGACCGAGTACGTCGGCGAGGCGTTCGCCTCTGCCGGGATCAATTTCCGATTTGAGCTTGAGTTCCGCCTGTTTTCCCGGTTTCTCCTCGGCCGCACAAGGGCCGATAGCTCCGCAGCCGGTGTGCAGGTAGCGTAGGATTTCGAATGCGTGGCGATGACTCGCAACCAGTGCCGCCGTGTTGTCGCCGATCCTGCCGGTGACGGAAGCCAAAGCCAGCTCGCGATCCGGCTTGGCAACGCCGGTCGCCACGGCATGGAAAAGCGGGTCTGCGCCGGTGGCCATCGTGTCGACCGTTATATGACAACCCGGCAGCGCGCCCTCGGCCCAGGCGCGAGCCGTTTCGCGAGTGCGCTGGTCAACATCGGCCCGAATGCGTATGTGCGGTGCGTCCGCACAGCCTGATGGCTGCAGTAATCCAGCCGCACCGAAGTAAGCGCGGTCGTAGGCGCCCAACTGTTTGATCAGCTTGGCGCCGTGCGCCGTTAATTCTCCCGGCTTGACACCCCAGCTTGGCCACGGTTCAGCGGAGTATATGTTGATTTGGTCAGGAGACGAAATGGGAGGGCGCACGCCATGGCGCGTCAGGATGACCACGAACTGCAATCGCGCACCTTCAGTGCTGGTCGCGACGGGCACAGACCTTGTCGTTACTTGCGCT
>QHXG01000125.1:0-6388 GCA_003222845.1 Acidobacteriota bacterium
TGGCGCTTTTGATGTTGCAGCATTTGACTGGCGGCGCCTGGGGTGTGGTGATTCGCCGTGTGCTCGAGGCTTCGACGCGGACGTTGCCGTTGCTTCTGATTCTCTTCATCCCGATCGTGATCGGTCTGCGGCAGATTTATCCATGGACCAACGCCGAAGAGATGAGTAGAAACGCTGCGCTCCAGCAAAAAGCCGCGCATTATTTGAACCCGTCGTTCTTTACGGTGCGCGCCGTCGGTTATTTCGCAATCTGGTCGGTGCTGGCGTTGTTGCTGAACTGGTTTTCGCTACAGCAGGATCGCACGGCCAATCCAAAGCTTCGCAAGCGAATGCAAGTGTTAAGCGGGCCGGGACTGGTGTTGTTCGTGGTGACGACGACATTTGCCTCGATTGATTGGGTGATGTCGCTCGACCCGGCGTGGTCGTCGACGATCTTCGGATTGATCTTCGTGGCGGCATGGACGTTAAGCGCGCTCGCGTTCACCATTCTGGCGATGTCGTGGCTGTCGCAACGGGAACCGATGAACGCGGTCGTGCGGCCTCCGCATTTTCACGATCTGGGAAATCTGACGTTGACGCTGGTGATGTTGTGGACGTACTTTGCGTTCTCGCAATACCTCATAATCTGGTCGGGTAACCTGCCGGAAGAAACTGTCTGGTATGTGGCGCGTAAGCACGGTGGCTGGGGTGTCATCGCGTTATCAATTGCGATCTTGCAATTTGCATTTCCGTTTCTACTGCTGCTCTCGCGCGCAACCAAGAAGAGCCCGCGGAAGCTGGCAATGCTGGCAGTTTTGATTTTGATAATGCGCGTAATAGATGTGATCTGGCTGATTGAACCTACTTACAATCGCGCAGGTTTGCATCTGAGCTGGATGGACATGGTGGCGCCAATTGCGATGGGAGGATTATGGCTGGCGACGTTCGCGTGGCAATTGCAGAAACGTTCGCTGGTGCCGATTAACGATCCGCAACTCGAGGCAGCGCTCGAAGCGCACGCGGAACATTGAAGATTTTGATTATTGAGATCCGGCTTAGCAAAGATGAACGGTTCGAAGAAAAAGGAGCACGTGACAGAGACGCCCGACATCTCTTACATCCGCAATGTCGACACGGCGCATGAAGCGAGGGACGTCCAGGTTGGCGGCATTGTGAAGTTCGTCGTGGGACTCTTTGTGATGACGGTGGCCGTTTTCTTTTTTACGTGGGGCATGTTTCGCATGTTAGAGGCGCGCTCGCAGGAACCGCCGCGCTCGCCGATGGCCTTGAGCGGCGCGGAGCGCCTGCCCCCCGAGCCACGCCTGCAAGCCGCGCCCGGATTTGCTGAGACCCTGGAAAAGAGCGCGACGCTGACGCCAGCGGAACCTGAGTCGCCTGGAGCAACCGGATCCAAAGAACCGAAAAATCCGCTCTGGGAAATCAAAGCTTTACGTAAGCAATGGGACGACGTGCTCGAGCACGGCCCAATGGATCAAAACGGCAAGCGATATGGAATGCCGATCGAAATAGCGAAGGACGAGATCTTGAAGCAGGGGTTGCCTGTTCGCCCGCAGGAGGCAGGAAGCAGGAAGCAGTAGGCAGAAGACAGGAGGCAGGATGCAGGCGGCAGGAAACAGGAAAGCGATAATCGCGCGGCGATTAGTCGTGGCCTGCCTCCTGCTGTCTGCATCCTGCGTCCTGGCTTTCGCCCAGCCCGGCATGCCGCAGCCGAGTTCACCCCTCTATGGCGCGCGACCTGAGTCGGGAACTGTATCAACCGGCTTGCCAAAAGCCCTGAAGAATGTCGGGATCGATCAAAGACTGAACGAACAAGTTCCTCTCGACGCTGTTTTCAAAGACGAGCAGGGACAGGAAGTGCGTTTGGGCCAGTTCTTCAAAGGGAAGCCGGTCGTGCTTTCGCTGGTCTATTACAGTTGCCCGATGCTCTGCACGCAGGTTTTGAATGGCCAGTTGGGCGCATTCCGAAACGTTTCATTCAATATCGGCGAACAGTTCGAAGTCGTCACCGTCAGTTTCGATGCGCGCGAAACGCCGCAACTAGCATCGGCCAAGAAACAAACGTACATCAAGGGCTATAACCGTCCCAGTGGCGAAGCAGGCTGGCATTTTCTGACGGGCGATGAAGTAAACATCACGAGATTAACTGAAGCAGTCGGCTTTCGTTTTGCCTGGGACGAACAAACGAAACAGTTTGCGCACGCCAGCGGCATCATGCTGTTAACGCCTGAGGGTAAGCTGGCGCGCTATTTTTACGGCATCGATTATCCACCAAAGGATTTGCGGATGGCGCTCGTTGAAGCCTCGCAAAATAAGATCGGCACACCGGTCGATGCGCTGATGCTTTATTGCTATCACTATGATCCGGCGACAGGAAAATACGGCGTGGTGGTGATGAACGTGTTGAGACTGGCCGGAATCGTGACGGTGATTTTGATTGTGGGGATGATTTTGGTTTTGAGAAAACGTGGTCCGAACTCGACAACGCAGGCAGCCGCAACAGAGCAAGATGTGAATGTTGGTGCGTGAATTCGGGTCGCTCCGTAGGAGCCGAATATTTATAGGAAGCGATAAGTTCTATAAATATTGCGTCCCTCCGGGACTTGTTGCGCTAACTTAGTTTGAAATTGATCGCAGCGAATTTTGAGATCTCAAAATTGAAATTTAAGATCTGAAAGAATGCAATCCTCGTTTCCATTCATTCCGGAAAGCGCGTCAACTCTGTCGGGTGACGTTGACGCGGTCTATTTCTATATCTCCGGCGTGACCGTTTTTTTCACGACATTAATCTCACTGGTCGTCATTTTCTTTGTCATTCGCTATCGTCGCCGCAATCCGTTCGAGATCCCCCGGCCCATCGAAGGTTCGACGAAACTGGAGACACTCTGGTCAGTCATTCCCTTGGTAATTGCGATGAGCATCTTTGTGTGGGGCGCGAAGGTTTACTTCGCGGAGTATCGTCCACCAAAGAATGCCCTGGAAGTTTACGTCGTCGGCAAGCAGTGGATGTGGAAGTTCCAGCATTCAACCGGCCAGCGTGAAATCAACGAGTTGCATATTCCGGTTGGTCAGAAGATCAAATTGATCATGGCCAGCGAGGATGTGATTCACGATGTGTTCGTGCCGGCCTTTCGTATCAAGGCCGACGTCGTGCCGGGCAAATACACCTCCGAATGGTTCGAAGCGACCAAACCGGGACGTTATCACTTTTTCTGCGCCGAATACTGCGGCATGAATCATTCAGGCATGGGCGGCTGGGTGGTGGTGATGGAGCCGGCGGAGTTTGAAAATTGGCTGAGCGGCAACGTTAGTCAATTATCGCCGGCGACTGCGGGACGACAGATGTTCGAATCGCTGGGCTGTGCTTCGTGTCACGGCGCGAACGGCGAAGGAGGCCGCGGACCCGCCTTGCTGGGATTGTTCGGCAGCAACGTGGTCTTAAATAACAACCAAACAGTGCGGGCAGACGAGGGCTACGTGCGCGAATCGATTCTGAATCCCCAGGCGAAGATCGTTTCCGGCTTCGGGCCAATCATGCCTTCGTTCCAGGGGCAGGTGAATGAAGAGCAGCTTTTGCAGTTGGTCGCGTTTGTGAAGAGTTTGTCGACGACTAAGCCCGAGACGCCGACGACCAAACCGCCGGTGAACGCGAATGTGAAGCCGAGCGCGCCACATTGAAATGAAGGAAAACTCCCTCTCCCTTTGGGAGAGGGTTGGGGTGAGGGTTTAGCGAATTGGGCCACCTCTTCTCTCTTGATTGTTGTCGCGGATGCAAAATGGTTAGGCTGAAGTTTTTTATCACATGGAAGAATTCGAAGTACCAAGACCGCCACGCACCAATTACCTCAACGCTGAGTACGGCGTTAAGTCGTGGCTGCTGACGAAAGATCACAAGCGCATCGCACTGCTCTATCTGGGCGGGATCAGCTTTTTCTTTTTCATCGGCAGTCTCTACGCGATGGCGATTCGTCTGGAACTGCTCACGCCCCAAGCCGACCTCACCCAATCGAGCACCTATAACAAGATGTTTACCCAGCACGGGATCATCATGGTCTTTTTCTTTTTGATCCCTTCGATTCCGGCGACGCTCGGCAACTTTCTCGTGCCGATGATGATAGGCGCGAAAGACCTCGCCTTTCCGCGCATCAACCTGCTGAGCTGGTATATCTACATGCTCGGCGGAATCTTGACGATCTATGCGTTGTTGGCCGGGGGCGTGGATACGGGTTGGACTTTCTATACTCCTTACAGCACCACGTTTTCGAATTCCTACGTAATTGCGACTGGCCTCGGAATATTCATCGCCGGTTTTTCATCGATCCTGACGGGGCTGAACTTCATTGTCACGATTCACACGATGCGCGCTCCGGGCATGACCTGGTTCCGCTTGCCGCTGTTCATCTGGGCCCATTACGCGACCAGTCTGATCATGATTCTAGGGACGCCCGTAATAGCAATTACGATCCTGCTCGTGGCCTTCGAGCGCCTGGCGCACATCGGTATCTTCGATCCCGCGGCGGGTGGCGATCCGGTCTTGTTCCAGCATCTGTTCTGGTTTTATTCGCACCCGGCCGTTTACATCATGGTGCTGCCCGCGATGGGCGTAGTCAGCGAACTGATCGCCAACTTTTCGCGCAAGAACATCTTTGGCTACAAGTTCGTGGCCTTCTCGAGTCTCGCGATTGCGGTGTTTGGTTTTCTGGTGTGGGGACATCACATGTTCGTCGCCAGCCAATCAATTTATGCCGGGATGATCTTCTCGATCCTAAGCTTCGCGGTCGCGATCCCATCGGCGGTCAAAGTTTTCAACTGGACGGCCACGCTTCACAAAGGATCGATCTCGTATGACACGCCGATGCTTTACGGCCTTGGGTTCATCGGGTTGTTCACGATCGGCGGGTTGACGGGGATGTTTCTGGCGTCGTTGGCAACGGACGTGCACCTCAGCGACACCTATTTCATCGTCGCGCATTTTCACTACATCATGGTTGGTGGGACACTATTGGCTTATCTCGGTGGCCTGCATTATTGGTGGCCGAAGATCAGCGGCCGCATGTATCCGGAAGGTTGGGGACGTTTTTCCGCCCTCATAGTCTTCGTCGGATTTAATCTGACCTTCTCGCCGCAGTTCGTGCTGGGTTACATGGGCATGCCGCGCCGTTATCATACTTATCCGGCAGATTTGGTTTCATGGCAGGTGTTGCATGTGCTGTCAACCGCAGGCGCGTCGATACTCGGGGTCGGTTTGCTGATTCCCTTGATCTATCTGATCTGGTCGATGCGCTATGGCCGCATTGCCGAAGCGAATCCCTGGCATCTTCCCGGGCTGGAGTGGCAGACGGCTTCGCCGCCGCCGACGCAGAATTTCTACGAAACGCCGATCGTGACTTCCGAGGCTTACGAATTCGCGCCGCCGGAAGCCAAGGAAGTTGTGGGGAGGTTTGAACGGCAAAGGCCGGTGAAGATTTGACTACGGAGAGCATTGCAAAATGAAAATTGAAAAATGCAAATTGCAAATTTACTCTGCCAGAGCCGCACTCCTCCGGCTCAATTTGAAATTTTCATTTTTCATTTTTCAATTTTCAATTTAAAAGCATGGCGGAAGATCTAGCCACAACCCAGGAACACGCCGCCACGCACAGCGCGTTGCAGCATCACTTCGAGAACATGGAGCAGCAACGCGAAGCGGGCACGCTCGGCATGTGGGTGTTTCTGGTTACTGAGATCATGTTCTTTGGCGGAATGTTCCTGGCTTATACGCTGTATCGTTCCAAATACCCGGAAGCTTTCGCGGTGGCGAGCAATCACCTCGACATCAAGCTGGGCGGCATCAATACCGCGGTGCTGATCGTCAGCAGCTTCACGATGGCCATGGCTGTCTTTAGCACGCAAGTCGGGAAAAAACGTAACTCGATCATTTTTTTGCTGATGACTATGGCATTGGGCCTGACATTTTTGGGAATCAAAGCCATCGAGTATCACGACAAGTATCGAGACAGCCTGATTCCCGGCACGCTAATTCCGGGGCGTCCTTTCAATCCCAGCCCGCATGAATTGCATCTGCCGCCAGGCATGCCTATCGGAAACGTCGAGCTGTTCTATTGGATTTATTTCGCGATGACCGGCATGCACGCGCTGCACATGATCATTGGCGTGGGAATTCTGAGCGTGATCACGATTCTCGCGGTGCGTGGCCGTTTCAGTCCCGAGTATCACGCGCCGGTCGAGATCTCAGGACTCTATTGGCACTTCGTGGACATCGTTTGGATTTTCTTGTTTCCGCTGCTTTATCTGCTGGGTCGCCATCTGGCCGGACACTTGGGTTGATTGCGGATTGCGGATTTGTTTTACTGATCGCTGATCGCTGATCTCTGATTTATGAGCGAGCACA
>QHXG01000125.1:6471-13212 GCA_003222845.1 Acidobacteriota bacterium
CGGAGTGACCGCATGGGTGGCGTTCTATAACTTTCCCGGTCCACTGAATGCGGTGGTCGCCCTCACGATCGCAGTCATCAAAGCCACGCTCGTGATCCTGTATTTCATGCATGTGCGTTACAGTCCGCGGCTAATAGCTTTGGTCATCGGGGCGGCCCTTTTCTGGATGGCGATTTTGTTCGCGTTGACGATCAGCGATTATTCTACCAGGGCGTGGCTGCCGGTAAGTTAATTAATCGCCGAGAACGAATTGTCCTTCGCGCACGTTAATCACTCTCTCACAGCTCGTGCATTTAAGTTGTAAAGTCGCATCCGAGGTTCTGATAGTCGCGCCACAGTTGGGACAAGGGGCACTGACCTCGTTTGTCTTGAAGAGGTCGCGCATCATGAAGATGGGAATGATTAGACCGGCCACGAGCAGCGGGATGCCGAAAATCAAGCCGATGTTGGTTCCCTGTCCAAGCGTGAGGCTAATCACGAGGCCGGCGATGAACAGCGCCAGACCGACGGCAATGCTGAACGAGAATCCGTAAGCACTATCGAACGTACGCCCAGCTTTTACTCTTTCAGTCTCTTGTGCCATAACCGCACCCCACGGAAGTTTGAGACGACTTTTACTCGCTCATTTGAGCGTTGTCAACACGTTACAGAACCGGGAGCGGTAGCGACCGGCCTCCCCCGCGTGTCGACCTCTACAACAGACGAACTGGCCGGTCGCATCCACCACCCCACGCGGGATGCCCGCATGGGGACCCCGGTCCGCTCCCGGTTCTGTAACGCGACTTTTGATCCTCTGCTGAGACTGCTAAACTACGGGTTTTCATAAATCGGAGAATTCCAATCTAACCGCTATGAACAACGAAACTTCCTTTGAAATCTTCTTGAATCGACACGACGAAGAAGCGTGGTCGGCGACGCTGGCAACGCTGCAGCGATCAATTCACGAAGTCGATCGCAACGCGACGCAGATTTGGTTTGCCTTCTATCCGCTGCCGCTATTTCGCGCGCTGGAAGAAGCTGAAGACCGCGAGAAGCTGGCGCAGCAATTGCTCTTGCTGGGCGACTACGAATTGAAAAACCAGATCGATACTTCACATCGGTTTCTTTATGGCCATCGCTTCTGGCCACAGGTGAAGAAGGCGGTCGAGCAATACGCTGATGAGTGGCACAGGGTTCAGTCCGCGGAAGCGGGGGTAGGGTGTCGGGTCTCGGGTGTGGGGACATCTACGCTTCACCCTACACCCAACACCCTACACCCGATGTCATCACAGACTGAGGTCTATGCTACCTCGCTTGCCGATCAAATTCTCGAGGTCGCGCATGCGGTCGGCGAGCAATCAAAAATCGACCAAGCGCTCCTGGTCGGCATCACAGCCGTGGCTTTCATGACCGTGCAGCAAGCGGGCTTGGCGGCATTCAAACGCGCGCCGGGGGCCATCGCAATTGATCGCAAGCATGCCAAGAAGTCTCCCGAACAAATTTTGCGCGAGCGTGCGAAAGATGACAGTCAGGGCTTCTTCGGATTTTTGAAAACAGTAGACAAGCAATGGACCGTAACCTGGGACGAAAATGACGATGGCGCGCGATACAAGTTGCGCGAAGCTCAGGACCTCGCGTGGGGCGCGGCTAGCGATCAATCGCGTGACTGGAAGGCCATCGATCCGCGTCGCGTTGAAGGACCAATTCCGGTCGAATGCCGCTCCGCTTCTTGCGGCACCTGCTGGGTGGGAGTGCTCGGGGGCGCGGAGAAGCTGGCCGACGTGGGAGCGCGCGAGGGAAAGAAGATAAAGGAATTCGGTTACATCGACACCGCGGAACCAAAGCCGCTAATTCGTCTCGCTTGTCAGGCACAATCAGAGGGTGCGGTTTCGATCGTGATTCCGCCATGGAATGGACAGTTTGGAAAGTACTTGCGCACCTTGAAGGAACAGAACGACACGTCAATCAAGATTACCGTCAAATCCGGAGACGTCGCAAAAGCGGAATTGGTTCAGTGATTTCGGTGCCTGGTGGTCAAAAGGAATGCCGTGATTGGCACTCTCTGCTATCATTCAGTACAGAGGTGAAGCCATGGGCGAAGTTAAAGTAGAGATCGAACTAGAGAACACGCTCGATCGTGGCATGGCACTTCGCGGCCTTCTACCCGACGATCAAGTTAGATCTTTCAAAGTCCGGGTTCTGGCCGACACAGGCGCAGTAATGTTGGTGTTGCCGCAAGACGAGGTGGAAGCGCTCGGGCTGCCCGAAGTCCGCAAAGCTGTGGTGAAGTATGCTGATGAGCGCACCGAAGAACGCTCTGTGGCGGGGCCGGTGACGGTGCGTGTCGATGGTCGTGCTGCCACGGTGGACTGTATAGTCGGTCCACCTAACAGCGAGCCCTTGCTTGGCCACGTGGTGCTGGAAATCATGGATTTGCTGGTCGATCCGTTGCAGCAAAAACTTACGCCTCGTCCGGAATCGCCATTCCTCCCAGAACTCAAACTGAAGTGAAAAGGACTGCGGCATATTCGCCGTTGTTGCTGGTCCTTGGCGCCGCCATCCTCTGGAGCACGGGCGGGCTTTTCATCAAAGCCACACATCTTTCTGCCATCGAACTCTCATTCGGGCGATCGCTTTTGGCAGCAATTACCATCGCCATCGCTACTCGCCGCGAAGGATTTGGTCTCAATCGCGTGAGCGCATTCACGTCGCTCCTCTACGCCGCCTTGCTGATCCTGTTTGTATTGGCCACGAAACTGACAACGGCTGCTAACGCGATCTTCCTCCAGTACACGGCCCCCGTTTATGTGCTGATTCTCGAACCCCTCTTTTACAAAGAAAAGTTTCGGCGGCGCGATTTCGCCACTGTGGCAGCATGTGTGGCCGGCATGTCTTTGTTCTTCGTCGGCAAGCTGCGTCCTGAAGACGTTAGCGGCAATCTGCTGGCGCTGGCGTCCGGAGTTTGCTTTGCGCTCTTCTTCCTGTTACTGCGCCATTCCAAAGCGCGCGACGTGAACCGCGCTTCGTCGGCCATTTATGGCAATCTGATCGTAGTTTTGATTTGCGCGCCGGCATTCTTTACTGCCGCGGGCCGCGGCATCAGCGGCGAAGATTTTGCGCGCATTGCTTACCTCGGCATAGTCCAAATTGGATTTGCTTACCTGCTCTTCACGCTGGCGATGGCGCGCGGCGTGCGCTCGCTGGATGCGGGAATCATCGGTTACATCGAACCGGTCTTGAATCCGATTTGGGTCTTTCTTTTCATCGGAGAGCGGCCGTCTGGTTGGGCAATCGGCGGCGGCGTGATCATCATCGCTTCAGTGCTGTGCCATATGACGACCCAGACGAAGACTTCGAAAACCGTAAGCGTCGAGCTAACCCCGCACGAGTAGACTTGCGCGATGCGTAGCCAGGATATCGAAATGACATTTGAAGACTGGGAGCGAATGCCCTGGCGTTTTGGCTGGAAGCATGAGTATTGGGATGGTCACGCGCACATCTCTCCGCGTCATAAGGCGGTCATTGTTCGCTTGACGATCGAGCCGAGGGATTTCGTTGCGCCCCAAGGATTCTCCGTTCGCCGAGTCAGCAGGCGCGACAGCGAAAGATTGATCGATACATTTCTCGATGCTTTCGGCGACGGCGTTGAATACTGCGACTACAAGCCTGAGGCCGTGAAGGCCGCCGCCCACTCGACCATCGTCGATTACTTTTCCGGTAAGCGGGGCGCGCCGCACCGCTCTTCACGGCTGGCAATAGTTAAAGGAGAGCAGGAGATTGTAGTCGGCGCGGCGCTGCTCGTAAAGTAAACGATATGGACTCAAACTCGACTTGGTGATGGTGCGCCCACGCTTTCAGCGGCGTGGATTAGCAAAGGCGCTCACTGGGGCAGCGTTGAATGAATCGCATGGCGAGGGAGTAACGATGCTACGGAGTGCTTACCACGCCGCCAACGAAGCAAGCGGCGCGTGGCATTGCAAGTTCGGCTTTGAAGAAGAGCCCGATTTGGAGTTGGCGCGACTGCGTCGCAGTTTCTTTCAGCATGAGTTGTGGCGCGCCAGAGAAATCGGGGCGAACGGCGCAGCGCAGAAAGAAGAGCGGAAGCGCCTGAAACAGCAATACGATTACTGGAACAAAGAGACCAGAAGGCTCCAAGCCATCGCCGAAGCGGAAGGCTACGATGCGGTGTGTCCGGTGCTGCGATCTGACTAACGTCCGCTAACGGTTCGCCGTTCTTCACAGCCGTGCTCGTCGCTGTCTTTTCATTGTTTCAGGGCGTCGGACACTGGATTCGAGCAGCACGCCAGCCGGGCCAACCCCACTACCTCTTACTAATCGTTAACTCGCAGCGCGGTCCCCCCTGGCTACGAAAGGGATAAGCGGAATTGACTTTGATGAAGTAATCATCGACCTCCGTACTCTCGCCGGCGCTGATTCTCATCGACCTCGAACCACTTTCAGAGCTGACCAGTAATTCAACATATGCAGCCGCTCCCGGCGCCGGGCCCGGACCGGAAAAGGTTTGATGGCCCACACCATCCAGGCGAATTGTCAGGCCAGTTCCTGCGACCGTGACTCTATCTTTCGGGCGCATAGCGAACTGTTCACCCAACTTCGCCTGCCGCGTTCCCCAACTACAACTGATAAAGACGATGGCCAGCGGAATCGTGAACCATCGTTTGGCGCTGCGCTTCTTTATCTCGCCGTTAATTCCGAACATGAAGGCAATCGTTTGAGACATGGCTCGCGACGACTAATTCCTTTTGTGCGGTAGTACGTTGAGCGCATAGATGCCGGGAGCGATCTCTTCGGCAAAGACCGTCAGCCATGCGCCGACGATCTTCTTATCTGCGAGCAGCAGGTGCGCGCGCAGGTCGTGGCCGCGTTCAGCTTCGTTACTCACTCTGTAATTTCGCAGCGGCAGAGTTTGTCCCGCATAGCTGGAAAAATCCAGCCCTATCGCCTTCGACGTTTGGAGGTACATCCGCGTAGAAAGAAGGCGCGTCACGGGCTTTGCCAACTCCAGGTTGCCATCCATTGGTTCACCTTCAGCAGTCCAGCCGTACTTGTGTAGCAAGGCGAGCTCAGGATTTTTATCGTCTTCAAGGCGAGAGGTTTTAACTGCCTCAAACGTACCTCGATTGATTCCACTGCCGACACCATCATAGCTCCATGTTCCAGATTAGCGTCCATCTTTAATCTTACCCTTTAAATGCACGTTACTGTCCACCATATTTGGATTGAGATTTAGAAATAGGCTATCTTCCTGGACCAATCCGTCGCATTCACCTTTACCGGTCTGCGGCCCAATTCTCTCTGGATTACCAATTTTGTTTAGCTGCCATTCACCTTTTATGCGATCTTCTTCACGCGATGTGATTGCCAGTCTTCCTTCCACGATTTTGTCGCCTTTTTTGTCAAAGCCAGCGTATTGATATTCGCCTAAGGGAAATGGTTTGGATTGCTGAACGCTTTTGGCCCTAGAGCAATTCCAAATATAGAATCCTAGTACAAATGAGAGAAGGTACATGCTTGCCATTTTCATAATTTGACTCCAAATAGCGAAGAATCTAACGAAAGCCAGCCGAAAGCGAGCGCACTGAACATTGGCTCGAAGCGCGAAAAGCTTATCAGCGAAGTTTGGATCTGTTTTTGGATCTGCGCGGAAGAGGGGCTTTGACTAAAGAATTTACTGACAAGCCTGAACAGATTCCTCGCAAGATCGCGATCTGCGATGCGGCCCTTGCTAGCGGACGCTAAAGCAGCCACTGTCCGCGCGTGTCGTAGTAAGTCGGTGAGCGATCGGGAAAGCGCTGCTTGTATTTCTTGTAGCGCTCGTGCCAGTACGCGTAACGGCGATCAGATGAGGGAAGCTTCTTATGAGGGATCGCGCGCAGGTGATCTTCGATCTTGTGCATGTTCCTTGAATTGAAGCGCCAATCGTAATTGCCGAGAGCGTAGAGACTAGTGAGGCCGAAGCCTTTAATGCGGCCAGTCAGGTCGATGTACGGATCGAAGTAACTCCAAACCAACTGTCTTAGATTGCGAGACACGGGTTTGCGTCCATGCAATCCAATATCGCGTGATCGCGCAATCGATCCCCAGAGTCCGTCTTGCTGAAAGACGAAGAGGACATGGTCGAGCAAATCGATCGATTCAATGTCCAGGAGCAGCGGTGGAAAGCCATGTTGTTCCAGGATTACAGCCGCCGCCACCGCCGCCTCCAAACAATGCGCTTCGTTTCTTTTTACTACCTCGCGAAACGAACGCATCGTGCCGCCTTCACGCTCCCAGTTGTAGGGCAGCGAAGTAAGCCAGCGTTGCACCTTCGCCGGCGTATTCAAGCGGCGAATCAGCTTCCACTCCCTCGCAGTGAAAGCTTCTCTTGGCGGCGGTTCACTCATGTGGAAGGAAGTAGCATAGACTTTCAGTCTGTGTAAATCGTCAACACGAATTAGATTACTCTATGAAATCAGCGGTTTCCCGAAATGTGTGCGAGTCGGTGTGCCAATTGAAGAGTAGGTAAATACATCGTTACAGAACCGCGAGCGGTAGCGACCGGCCTTTTGTTGTCGACCGACACTCTTAATAAGGGCCGGTCGCTACCGCTCGCGGTTCTGTAACTGGAGTCGGTTCGTCCGCTTGCTTCTAACATCAGTCTAATGTCAGACTTAGATTCAATTATCTACCGCAATTCGTGATCGAAGATCGGAGCGCATCATGAGTTCTCCTGTACAGAAAACAATCGAAAGAAATCCGGCG
>QHXG01000126.1 GCA_003222845.1 Acidobacteriota bacterium
CGCCGGATCTTCGCCACCTTCGCCGGTATTGCTTCGGGCTCCGATACGATTCATCGCAATCGCCAGCGCCTCGTGCGCTTCTTTGCTGATCGAGCCGTATGACATCGCGCCCGTCTTGAATCGCTGGACGATTGATTCGACCGGTTCGACCTCGGCAATCGGAATTGGCTCGCGGTTAGACTTGAGCCGCATCAAACTGCGCAACGTGCAAAGCTTCCCCGTTTCATCGTCGATCAGCCGGCTGTACTCTTTGAAGTCGTCATAACTATTCACCCGGCAAGCTTGTTGAAGTTTGTGTATCGTCGCTGGATTGAACAGGTGGTATTCGCCGTTTTGGCGAAAGCTGTACTGCCCTCCGCCATCCAGTGCGGTTTCT
>QHXG01000127.1 GCA_003222845.1 Acidobacteriota bacterium
CGCCCTTGACGATGGCCTTGATGTAATTACCTAAGGCGTTTTCCGCATCAACTCCTTCAAGCAGGCCTTCGTGACTCAATGAGCGCAATGTCTCGAGTGCGAGATAGGGATTAATCGCCGCTGCGCCATACCCAAGCAGCAAAGCAAAGTGATGCGCTTCGCGCGGCTCGCCGCTCTCGATGACGAAGCCGACTTGTGTTCGCGTGCCTTCGCGGATCAGATGATGATGAATCGCAGAGACGGCAAGCAATGCCGGTATCGGCGCTCGATCTTGAGTGATGCCGCGATCGGAAAGCACGATGATTCCGTAACCATTGTCAATTGCGCGACTGGCATCGTGGCAAAGACCGTTGATCGCATTCTCAATTCCGTGCCAGCCTTCGCTCACGTCGAACAGCATCTGCAACGTGATGGATCTGAATCCTGAAAACCCTACAGCGCCGAGGTGCTTTAACTTTTCCAGTTCCTGGTTAGTGAGAATTGGCGAACTCAGTTTGATTTGTCGCGCGCAGTCCGGCGTCGGCTCGAGCATATTCGCTTCCGGACCGATCGTGGTGTCCGTGGACATGACCAGCTCTTCGCGAATGGCGTCGACGGGTGGGTTGGTGACTTGCGCAAATAATTGTTTGAAATAGTTGTAAAGCAATTGTGGGCGTTCAGACAGAACCGCCAGCGGCGTGTCGGTGCCCATGGAACCGATGGCTTCGTTACCACCGGCCGCCATTGGCGTCAGCAACAGCTTTAGCTCTTCGCGGGTGTAGCCGAACGCTTGCTGTTGGGTAAGCAAGGTCGAGGAGGGCGTTTCCGGCTCTTGAAAAACTCCCTCTCCCCTTGGGAGAGGGGACTTCTTCAGCGGACTGCCAGCATCCGGCGCCGGAAGGCTTTCGAGCGAGATCAGATTTTCGTCGAGCCAACGCCGGTAGGGATATTCGGTTGCGAGATGATGCTTTAACTCTTCATCATCGATGATTCGTTGTTGCTCGGTATCGATTAATAACATTCGTCCCGGCTGCAAACGTCCCTTTAGCAAGACGCGCTCAGGTGGAATGTTCAGCACGCCGGCCTCCGAAGCCAGCACTACCAGATCGTCTTTGGTGACGTAATAACGTGAGGGGCGCAATCCATTACGATCGAGAACGGCCCCGATAGAGACGCCGTCGGTAAAAGCAATTGCCGCGGGACCGTCCCATGGCTCCATCAAACACGAATGGTATTCGTAGAAAGCCTTCCTTTCGGCATCCATTGATTCATGCCGGCTGAATGGTTCGGGCACCATCATCATGATGGCGTGCGGCAAAGAACGGCCCGCGAGCATTAACATCTCAAGCATGTTGTCAAACATTGCCGAGTCGCTGCCGTCCGGGTCGATTACGGGGAGAGTCTTCTGCAGATCGGCGCCGAAGAGGCGCGATTGAAACTTGCTTTCGCGCGCGTAGGTCCAGTTAATGTTGCCGCGCAGCGTGTTGATTTCGCCGTTGTGAGCGAGGTATCGATATGGATGGGCCCGGGCCCAACTGGGGAAAGTGTTCGTACTGAATCTTGAATGAACCATTGCGAGCGCTGACTGAACCAGTGGGTCGCGTAGATCAGGATAGAAACTCGTTAGCTGTGCGGCGGTCAGCATTCCCTTGTACACAATGGTTCGGGATGAAAGGCTCGAAACGTAGAACATTCGGCGCTCGTGGATGCCGCGCTTCGCACCCTTGCTGACTAACTTCCGAATCACGTAGAGCTGGCGCTCAAATGTCATCTCATCCGGTGCGTTTTGACCACGCGCGATGAAGATTTGGCGCACAATCGGTCGCGAGGCCAGCGCCGTCGGGCCGATGCCCGTATCGTCAGTCGGCACTGTTCGCCAACCGAGAACGCGCTGGCTTTCTTGTAGAACGATTCTCTCGAAGAGGCGCTCGCATTCCTGCCGGCCTTCGTCGTCGTCGGGCAGAAACACCATTCCGACCGCGTATTGGCCCAAATTTGGGAGAGGAAATCCAAGTTCGTCGCCTGCGCGCTGAAAGAAAGCATGAGGGATTTGCAGAAGAATGCCCGCGCCGTCCCCGGTATTTGGCTCGCAGCCGCAGGCCCCGCGGTGTTCAAGGTTCCGAAGGACTTCGCAGGCCTGTTCTACGATTCGGCGCGAGCGCTTTCCCTTGATGTCGACGACAAAGCCCAAGCCGCACGAATCGTGTTCGTACTGCGGATCGTAAAGACCTTGCTTCAAAGGCGACGTGGCTTTGACCATGTTCGTTGTGTCAGAACCGCGAGCGGTAGCGGACCGGATCTTTCGTTGTGTCAGAACCGCGAGCGGTAGCGACCGGATCATCAATACCAAAAAAGCCACCAACCGTTACGTTGATGGCTTTCGAATAACTACACTTCGAAGAAAGCCATCAGGCACTGTCCTTAATTTTTTCAATTACGCTGAAAGACACACTGCTCGCAGCTACGCCATGCAAACTGTTAACCATGGGGACCTCAAGGCACACGAACGAATTCTTGATCTGACTTTGCATCCTTCGGCAATCTACATCGTTTGCACGCGACTTGTATAATTTAATTTTTTTTGCTTCCTATAAATTTCGCCAGCGATCGCGAGGACGAAAAAATCAGTTACGACATTTGTGTTGCTTGCCGTCAACCCTGCGACAAATTTGTAGGCAAAAGTCGATGAGACTAGCACGCGCTGCTGAAAGAGTCGAGCGGGGTCTGATTGAGTTCCTGCGGAATTGTCGAATACGATCGTGCTGGTTTTTCCACTAGCCCAGGCGTTCACGCCTCGGTTGATGAAGTGACGTTAATTCTTGAGCCCCATTCATGGGGCTTTCCCTGATACCTTCAGGTAAGGACTGGCTAAAGCACTGTTATCCAAAGCCTCCTGAAGGAGGCTGGTGAATTGATCGCCTTGAGTTCCCCAGGCGTGAACGCCTGGGCTAGAGAAACGGTTTTTTTCCAGCTACCTATTAGAAAGCGCCTGTCGACTTAGGTAGAACGAAAATCTATTGATGCGAGATGGTTTAAGGTGAGACTTGTTTCCGATCGCGGTACAAAGGTTGCTCCTGCTATCGCGTCTAGACGTGCGTTGAATGAGGCGTTGATTTGTGATTGCGGCAACTGACATCGCGAGAATGAATGTAACGAGGCACAAGCCGCTCGGTTCGTCGTATCTCAAGAAGGTTGAGGTGCACGCGGCTGCTCGTTTGCCGGATTCTAACGGCGAGGTTAGCCCCGCTGAAGTTGCGCTTTCACTCAAGAGATTCCTCAAGATCGAAGATCATCGGTTGAAGATGGCCCATTTGCTTGGCGCACACGGGTGTCAGACTGCGGGCGCCAGGAGCTTTGTAATCGATTTCGTAGTTAAGCACGCGTTTCTCAGCGCCGCGCCTGATCTGGGAGCAGGAGATGAAGGCTACCAAACTCGGAATGGTTGCGCGCTAATAGCCATCGGCGGCTATGGTCGTGCGGAACTTGCGCCTTATTCGGACATCGATCTGCTGTTTCTCTACAGCGGCCAACACGGTAATAAAATGAAGCCCGTGCTGGAACAGGTTCTCCGCTTGCTGTGGGATGGTGGACTCACCGTCGGCCATAGTTTCCGCACCGTGGGTGAATGCGTGACGGCCGCGCGAAACGATCCGCATCTGCGAACAGCGCTGGTGCAGACACGGCTGCTCGCAGGGAACAAAGCCCTCTACAACTCGCTCGTCGAAGCGCTGGAAAAAGATCGTCGAAAGCATGCAGCTGGTTTCATCAACGCAATCCTTCACGAAAGGCAACTGCGGTATGCAAAGTTCGGCGCGGCAGTATTTCTTCAGGAACCGAATATCAAAGAAAGCGCCGGCGGTCTGCGCGACTATCAGACTGCGCTATGGACGGCTTATGCCAGGTACGGCTGCAAGGCGTTCGATGAATTGCGCGCTCGTAACCTTGTCTCCGAAGACCAGACCAAACGAATTAGGCGTGCTCATGATTTTCTGTGGCGGATTCGCCACGCGATGCACTTTTTGACGCGGCGCAAGACGGAACTGCTCTCACTCGACCTTCAAGGCAAGTTGGCCCAGCAGTTCGGTTACCAGTCAGTCGAACGTCTGTTGGCTTCTGAGAAACTGATGCGCGAGTATTACCAACAGGCGCGCGACCTACAGTTGTTTAGCGAACTGGTACACTCCAGCGCTTCCGAAGAGAACAACGGGACCCGCTGGTGGCGCAAGCGTCCCGCTGAAACTGTGGCTGAGCCATTTCTAATTCGTGCTGGGCGCCTGCAATTCCACGGCGATCCGGAATTCTTCAGCACGAACCCCTTGACGATCTTCAACGCGTTCGCACTGGCCCAGGCGGCGCGGGTCCCGTTCGGCTATGAGTTGCGCGAGAAAATTGGCCAGAGTTTCTCGGGCACGAACCAGGCACTGCGTTCCTCTGCCGAAACTGCGGATGGCTTCATCAAACTTCTGCAACGCCGTGGACGCGCCGGGTATGCTTTGCGTCTGATGCACGAGTCGGGATTCCTTACGCGGATAGTGCCGGAATTCCGCTGTATTACCTTACTCGCGCAACACGACCTTTATCATCACTACACGGTTGACGAGCACACGCTAAAGGCTGCTGAGACGCTTGATGATTTGCACACCAGCTCAGACAAGCATCGCAGCCACTTTCGCGCCGTGCTCGAAGAAGTAGAGGATGTGGCCACGCTATATCTAGCGGTACTGTTACATGATATCGGAAAGGGTCGAGGCTCTGGCCACATCCCTCGCGGGGTGAAGCTGGCCGAGCGCATTTGTCGCCGGCTCGGTTTGAAAGTGGATCAGGCCAGACAAGTGATGCTGCTGGTCCAACACCACGTGACGATGGCGCATTTGGCGCAGCGCCGCGATCTAAACGAGCCTCAAGTCATTGCCGATTTTGCCGCGCGAATTGGCACGCTCGACGCGCTGAACATGTTACTGCTGCTGACTTACGCGGATTTGAACGCGGTCGGCCCGGGAGTGTGGACCGAGTGGAAGGCGACTCTACTTTGGGACCTTTACCGGCGAACCAGAAAACTGATGACCGGGGAAGAGCTGCCGGTCGATGAAGTAGCATTGTTGGCTGAATTCAAGGAAGAAATCGCCAAAAGCCTTGGGCCATCGATTTCCTTTAGCGAAATTGAAAGACACTTAGCCTTGCTGCCGGATCGATATCTTAGAATTACCAGCGCTACCACAGCGGCCACACATATTCGACTGGTTGAGGAGCTCGAGTCCGAGGCGGTCGCGTGGCGCTGGTTGCGTCACGGCACGGCGCTAACAGAATTAACGATTTGCACGCGCGACCGCCATGGCCTGGTTGCCGATCTTACGGGAAGTTTGGCGGCCCGAGGTATTGAGATCCTGAGCGCGGAACTCAACACGCGCGAAGATGGCATTGCCATAGACGTTTTCATGTTGCGACAAGCGTCGACGCGACTGGCGATCGATGTCCATCGCTACCATTTGATCGAACAGACTTTGCGCGGAGCAGTGGCCGGCGAATTGAATGTAACAGCGTTAGTGCAGCGCTGGCACGAACAGAATGCTCCGCGCCGCCGGGTCACCGGCCTGGCGACGCGAAGACGTAATTTGCCTCGCGTCATTTGTGACCACGAAGCGTCGCAATCGTCGACGTTAATCGAAGTGCAGGCGTGCGACGAGCCAGGACTGGTTCATAAGATCGCGAGGACGATGGCGGACCTCGGTCTCGACATCGTTTGCGCCAGGATCGCTACCGAGAAGAGCGACGCGCTGGATGTTTTCTACGTAACTGACGGAGATGCCACGAAGCTTTCTGAAGAACAAATGCGCAAGGTAGAAGACGCTTTAATCCATGAACTAAAGCCCGAGAACAGAGGAGAGAACTGAATGAAAAAAGTTGAAGCGATTATCAGGCCCCATCTGCTGGACGCGGTGCGCAGCAAGCTGCAGGAGGTTGATGTACACGGCATGACTATCAGCGAAGTTCAGGGCTATGGCCGGCAGCGCGGACACACCGAAACGTACCGCGGCGCTGAGTACCAAATTGAATTCGTGCCCAAAATTAAGATTGAAGTGCTTATCCCCGACGACCTTGAAGAGTTTGTGGTAAACGCGATCGTTAAATCAGCCAGCACCGGCAAATTTGGAGATGGCAAAATCTTCGTTCTCCCCGTGAATGACGTGATTCGAATTCGGACCGAGGAACGCGGCGAAGCTGCGCTCTGAACTGAGGAACTGCATTGAAAATTGCAAATTGCAAAATGAAAATTGTAAATTGTTCGGTAGGAACACTGCTCAAAGGGGTGCAATTAAAAATGAGAGTTGCGCTACCGGGGCATCCATCAGCGTTGTGTCAGAACCGCGAGCGGTAGCGACCGGATCCTGCGCGCAACTCAGCATAAACTCTTATTTCGTAAATTACTTTTTGATCCGGTCGCTACCGCTCGCGGTTCTGACACGATTCGTGGCGACTGTCACATTTAATTACACCCTGCTCAAAGAGACTACCGGGATCCAATTTACAATTTTCATTTTGCAATTTTCAATTTTCAATATCCGCCTTACCCGAGATTGTATCCTTCCTCGCCATGTTGGCTTAGATCCAGTCCCTGAAGTTCGTCTTCTTCGTTAACGCGAACACCAATCACGAGGTCGATTACTTTCAGCAGCACGATCGTGCCGGCCACGGCGAGAATGATTGTAATTCCCACGGCACTCAGTTGGTTAAGCACCTGGGCCGGATGGCCGTCGATTAGGCCTACAGGCAAAGCGTTTCCCGCCGCGTCCTTGAGGATCGGATTGATTGCTCTGGTCGCGAAAACTCCGGTGAGAACCGCTCCAAGTGTCCCGCCGGTTCCATGAACGCCGAACACATCGAGAGAGTCGTCATAACCCAAACGTTTTTTCACTTCAGTCACCATCAGAAAACAAACGACGCCGGCAACGAAGCCAATAATCAGACTCGACATCGGAGTTACAAAGCCAGACGCCGGCGTGATAGCAACCAGGCCGCAAACCGCGCCCGAAATACCGCCGAGTACCGTCGGCTTGCCTAAGCGAATCCATTCAATGGCTAACCAGCCGAGCGTCGCCGCGGCCGCGGCGAAGTGAGTTGCGGCGAAGGCGCTGGTCGCAAGCGCACTTGCAGCCAGGGCGCTGCCGGCGTTGAAACCAAACCAGCCGACCCAAAGCAAGCAGGCGCCGATGAAGCTCAGCACCAGGCTATGCGGCGCCATGATCGTTTTCGGATAGCCAAGGCGTTTGCCTAAATAGATGGCACAGACCAGCGCCGAAACTCCTGAGGCGATGTGCACCACAGTGCCACCGGCGAAATCCAGAGCCGGCACGCGTCCGCCAAGCACGGCGTTCAGAAATCCACCCTTGCCCCAAACCATGTGCGCCATCGGGAAATAGACAATCGTTGACCAGAGAATCGTAAAGATCAGCATCGCGCTGAACTTCATCCGTTCGGCGAACGCTCCGGTGATCAAAGCCGGAGTGATGATTGCGAACATCAATTGAAAGAGCATGAACGTTTGCTGCGGTATCGTCGCGGCGTAATCGGCATTTGGTTCAGCGCCGACGCCTCGAAGAAATACATACTCAAATCCGCCGATAAACGATTTCCCGGATCCAAACGCCAGACTGTAACCGTAGATCACCCACAGTACGCTGACGACCGCCATGAGGATAAAACTCTGCATCATCGTTCCGAGGACGTTTTTCTTGCGCACCAGTCCGCCGTAAAAAAGCGCGAGCCCCGGACCGGTCATCATGAGCACTAATGCGGTCGAGACCAGCATCCAGGCGTTGTCTCCGGAGGATTGCGCGGCGGTCGTGGCGGCTTCGACTTTGGCAAGGCGGTCTTGCAAGGACGAGTCGGGCGCTTGGGCTGTGGCAATCGTGGCGCAGCTCGAGATCATGATCGCGGCGGCAGCCGCTATTAGCGTCTGGCGAAAGAATTTCAACGTCGATCTCCTTCAATCGTTTGTAATCTCAAATTGTCAATGTTAAGAGTTCAAGCTTTAGCTTGCATCTTTCAAAAGGCGCAACCTAAAGGTTGAACTCTGAACCGTGGCGGCAATGACAACTGCTGTGCCATCTCGATTCGATATCCGGGAACGAAATCTGCACGGCGATTAGCAGGAAAAATGCGCGATTGGCGGCGGATTTATGCAGACAACGGAAGATCCGAGAGCTACATTATTGTAGCTGCCAGCCCGGGTGCGACGAAAGTGTCGTTTGAGCGCTTTCAAAGCAAGCGAGTGAAAATCATTAATTTAACTAAGCGCCGGATAAGTCAGACTTCTTTTGACTTGCCTGTCTTCGATCTCTAAGATCGGGCGTTTTGAATTTGGTATTAGGAGAAACAGCAGCCTTGAATCCCAAAAAATCCCAAAAAGACGAACACTGATCGAGAAGAGTCGCGAAAGCTGGCGACTTTCCTCGGCATCGGTCAGATGCTCGCCGGCACGTATAGCCTCAAGAGTGCGCTGGCTCGCGTGCTGGAAACGCTCGGCCAGGATCATGGCATGGTCCGCAGCGTTGTGATGTTGCTCGATGCCGATACCGAAGAGTTGCGGGTCGAGGCCTCGTATGGATTGGACGAAGGCGGCGCGCGCCGAATTAAGTACCGAATCGGGGAAGGAATTACCGGCCGGGTAGTACAAACCGGGAAACCGATCGTCGTTCCACAGGTTAGTCGCGAGCCGATGTTTCTCGATCGTCTGGGTGTTAGAAAGTCGACCGGCCGGCAAGAGTGGACGTTCTTGTGCGTTCCGGTGGTCGTGAATCGTAAAACCGTCGGCGTGTTGAGCGTCGATCTGAAATACAAACCTGATCGCGACTACGAACGAGCGACGAAGTTTCTTTCGATTGTCGCCACGATGATCGCGCAGGCAATCAAGGTCAATCACTTGATCGAAGCCGAC
>QHXG01000128.1 GCA_003222845.1 Acidobacteriota bacterium
CGACCGTGCCGGACGTCGCGGTGGAGCAGATGGAACCGTGAAAAGAAGATCAGTCGCGACTCTCATTCACACCCGGTTTCAACCGGGTGGGCGCAGACCTTGGACTGAGGAACCGTTTCAACGGTTTTCCGCTTCGCGATTTTAAGTGGAGTAAACAAAACCGTGGAAACGGTTGAATGAAATAGCCCTCACCACCACCCAGCTAAAGCAGGGTGTGAATGAGAGGTCTACCTACATTTTCTTGGCGAAGAAGGAGAATGGGCGCGAAATCCTGCTGACGCGCCTGATGATCTTCGGACGTTAGACATCTACGACGGCTGTTAGCGACATAAAGTCGCGCGTCCCACCCTTTTCTATTTCCGCATCAGGATTAAAGACAACGGTTATGAAAAAACTTCTGACCACCGCTTGTTTGTTTGTCGTGACTTCCGTTGTGATTGTTTCTTTCATTCCCCCGACAGTCTTCGGGCAAGCGCAGAAAACAGCCACCGTTAATTCACTACCTGCCGAGTTAGTCACGGCCAGAGTAGATAAATTGTCCGGACCCGGACCTGAACTGTGGCGCCAGGTTGAGATTATCCGCACCGCGCACGGCGTACCCCACATCCGCGCCGAAAATCTGCGCGCTGCCGGATACGCGCTCGCCTGGCTGCAACTCGAGGACTATGGACCGCGCACAGCTATGAACGTCTTCCGCGCCCACAGCGAGACGGCGAAACTTCTCGGCCACGATAGCGTCGAATCGGATTTCGCACACCGACGCGACCGGAACCGGGCGATCGCGACGTACCATCTGCTCGAGCAAGATACTCGCGATGTCTACGATGGCTTCGCTGCGGGGGTTAATCGCTATGTCGAACTCCATCCCCAGGAGTTCGAACCGAACATGCCGACCAACTTCACGGGGTACGACGTTGCGGCGATGGATATCGGCGGCGGCGACGCCTCGGTTCGGGAGTTCCTGAAGAAAGTGAATCCACCGAAGGAGAAGACGGGCCAAGCCCGCAATGATGCCGATTCGGAACGCGCGTCTGTAGCGGTTTCGCCGCTCAGAATGACCGAAGAAGGCGATCCCAACAACGTCGGCTCCAACGCCTGGGCTTTCGCTCCTTCGCGCACAAAGTCCGGCAAGGCTATCCTTCTTCGCAACCCGCACCTCAGTTGGAATGCCGGCTACTACGAGGCGCACATGACGGTGCCCGGAGTTGTCGACTTCTATGGCGACTTCCGCATCGGCGGTCCAGTCGACACGGTCTGCGGTTTTAATCGCTACCTTGGGTTCGCGACGACGAACAACAGTGCGGACCTCGATCAGATCTATGCCCTCGACGTAGATCCCGCCAAGACAGACCACTATCTCTTCGACGGTACGTCAGTCCAACTCACGCGCGAACTGGTCACGGTCGAGTATAAGAACGGCGATGGGCTCTCCAGCGAGACGCGCGAGTTCTGGTCTACGCCGCTGGGTCCGGTCATTTACCGCGGGAACGGAAAGATTTACATCGTCAAAGAGGCCGCTGATGGTGAGTTCCGCCGTGGCGAACAGCAACTACATATGATGCGCGCGAGATCGCTCGCTGAATGGAAAGACGCGATGAAGCTCCGCGCGCGTCCCAGATCAAACTTCACCTACGCCGATCGCGCCGGGAACGTCTTCTATCTATGGAACGCGTCACTGCCGGTACTTCCGCACGCGGTAGTGGACGACAGCATCGCCCTCCCCGCACATGAGATGCGCGACGTCTGGACGCGCTACGTTCCCTTCGACGAGCTTCCGCAGCTTCTTAACCCGAGAGGTGGATACATTCATAACGAGAATGACTCTCCACATTTCACGAACGTTCGGGGCCAGATAGATACGACGAATGCGTATCCGAACTTCGAGAAGCCGCGGCTCTTCCTCCGCAGCCAACTCGCGATCGAGTTGATCGGCGGCGACAACAAGATGTCGCTCGAAGATGTCGTGCGGACGAAACACAGCTACAACATGCTTCTTGCCGACCGTGTGAAGGCGGATCTCGTGGCTGCGGTGAAGGCAACCAATCCCACCGGCGACGTTGCGTCCGCGCTCGCACTACTCGAGAAGTGGGATAATAGCGCCGCGCCTGACAGCAAAGGTGCGCTGCTCTTCGAGGTCTGGTGGCAGCGCTACTCGCCTCGAGTCGCTGATACCACTCGGCCGCAGCCTGTTCCCGAGTCGTTTCTCTTCTCGACTGTTTGGAGTGCTGCCGAGCCAACGACAACGCCGCACGGGCTCGCGGACCCCGCGCGCGCGGCTGCATCCTTCGCCTGGGCGGTGTCGGAGACGGCGCGTCAGTACGGAAGCTGGGACCTTGCATGGGGTGCAGTACACCGTGTCCGCCGAGGTAACGTTGATGTGCCCGTAGGCGGCGGCTCGCCCGAGCTCGGCTGCTTCCGCGCGTTGGGCTTCACCCGCGCTCCTGACGGCAAGCTCGTGGCGAGCGGGGGCGATGCCTGGGTGCTCGCGGTGGAGTTTGGTGATGTGCCGCACGGGTATTCCGTGCTCGCGTATGGGGAGAGTTCGCGTCCCGACTCGCCGTGGTATGCGGATCAGGCCGAGATGTTCGCGAAGGGAAAGCTCAAGAAGGTCGCGTTCACCGAGGCCGACGTGAACGCGCAGGCGGTGGTGCGGTATCGGCCCGGGGAGAAGCGCTAGCATCAGCATGTCGTCCCTTCAGAAAAGGTTGTTGGAGTGCCGGTCGAATTCGTTTTTGGACGGCCCGTTGCCGGCGGGCATATGCAGGTGAAAGAAATCTCAGGAGGTCAGACTAGAAACCGTTACACAGGCGCTTGGGAGTAAAGCTCCGAAAGACATTCTGCTGACACCAGTGTTTGCCGATGCTTTTCTTAATGCGGGATTGGAACTTGAGAGGTCAGATTAGTTCAAGCCTTCGGATGTGACTTGTCATAAACCTCAATGAGTCTCTCCATTGAAACGTGAGTGTAAATCTGCGTCGTCGAGAGACGAGCGTGGCCGAGCAACTCCTGGATGTCGCGCAGATCGGCGCCACTGTCCAGCAGATGCGTAGCGAATGAATGACGCAGGGCGTGCGGGCTGATGTCGTGAATGCCGGCGCAGAGGCGAATGTATTTTTCCACCAGACGGCCGACGGAACGCGTCGTCATGCGCGTGCCTTGATAATTCAGGATTAAGGGCTGAGCGTCACGCTTTGTGGCTGGCGCGTTCATCAGAAAGTTTTCACGCACCGCAAGATAATCTTCTAAAGCTTTGAGTGCCGGATCGCCGAAGGGCACTATGCGCTCCTTGCCGCGCTTGCCCATTACCCGCAGCAGTTTATTCTTGAAATCGATGTCACGAAGATTCAACGAGACCAATTCGGAGACTCGTACGCCAGTCGCGTAAAGCAGTTCCAGGATCGCTCGGTCTCGCCTGCCGAAATCAGTTTCGATATTAGGCGTCTCGATAAAACGAATAGCATCTTCGATGGACAGATGCACCGGCAGCTTTTTTTCCTTGCGCGGAGTGGCGACCAGTTTTGCGGGATTCAATTCGATTACTCCTTCGCGCACGAGGAACTGAAAGAAAGTGCGCAGCGCGGCGAGCTTTCTGGCGATCGAAGTTTTCTTCTTATGTTCGGAATGCAGCGACGAGAGCCATTCGCGAATTGTGAGATGATCGATTTGGGTGATGTCTGGTTCGTTTCGTTTGCCGGACGGGCTAGTTGACCGTTTAGCTGCGGGCTTGCCAGCCTCCTTAATGTGGACAGGGGCCAAATAATCGAAGAACTGCTGAAGATCGCTCTCATAATTGCGCAGTGTGTGTGCGCTGACGTTGCGCTCGTAGCGCAGGTGGTCAAGGAATTGGGTTAGACGCTCGTTCAGCATGAAACTAGCAGAAACTGGCAGTGAGGCCATAGCTCTACTCATCGTGATATACGGTGTAGACAATGACTAAAATGGCTAAACTCCGTTTGCAATTGCGTGAGGAGTTGGGCGTAGGATGGGTCGGGCAGATCAGGAATGAAGACCTCGATCCGTACTCTCTCGGATAGCAGCAATGAATTTCTCCCTACGCTTCGGAAACGACTTCATCCGCTTCAGGATTTCCTCGCGCGTAAGCTTCGCTCGCTTTGGCCGTTCAATCTTAAGTTTTTTCAAAGCCTTCGTCATTCTTGTAGCGACAATGGTAGCACATCGGGATCACACAAGTCAGGAATGAATATCTCGATGCGCACCTTTCCTGATAGCGGCAATCAGTCTCTCCTCGCGTTTTGGAAAATCCTTGACCCTTTTCAAGGCTTCTTCACGGGTTACGATTTCTTTCTTAGGACGCTCGATTTTCACTTGCCTTTTCAGTGCCTTCATTTTTGCTCCTTGCCTAAGTTCACTTTACACCCGGTCGCGAGTCTTCACCAAGAATCCTTTGCGCGCGCGTACGCGAGTATTCGACCTTGTCTTTACACTGACGGCAATCATGTGGTAGTGACCATCGCGTTTGTCCGCGGCGGGGTAGTAGCTCAGGATGTATTGCTGCGCCAGGTCCGCGGCTATTTGGGCAAAGGCACTGTCAAGATCTTCCACCGATCGCGGAATGTAAGCCGCACCGCCAGTCTGTGAGGCGAACTCCTCCATGCGCCGTTCGGCGGCGAGGGCGCGCACATTGGCATTGTCGTAGAGTCCCGTCTGCACGACATAGATCTGACAATCGTCGGCGAGCACGCGTTGCATCGTCGTGTCAAAATCCGCGCGGCTGGTCGTGTCCTGACCGTCCGAAACGATCACAATGATGCGCCGACCCGGGTATGGCTTCAGGTAAGCGCCGCCTTGGATGATGGCGTCGAACAGTGAGGTCGCACCCTCCGGCTTGCCGAAGCTTGCTATTGTTGATTCCAACCGCCGCGCGTCGTTGGTCAATGGCTCCGCGAGCGTCACGTCAGTAGAAACTGAAAATACTGCTGCCTGGTCGACCGGCCTCAGCACGTTCCGAAAGAAACGAATAGCGGCGCGTTTCTCAAACTCCCGAAACTCACTCAAGCTGCCGCTGTTGTCGAACAGCATCGCCATCCGTACTGGAGTCTCGGCGCGGCTGAGATCGCTGATGACGTTAGGTTGTCCATCGATGCGCAGCTCGAAGTCTTCCAGCTTGAGATTTGTAACCGCGACGCCGCGCACATCGACGACACTTGCCGGAACCGGAACCAGGGTTGAAGTTACGCGAACTACATCGTCGGCTTCGTTAGAGTTCTCCTGATTCGAGTTGGTTTTTGCCGAAGTTGTGGGATTGGTCGATTTAGATGCTTGACGAGGACGCGTGTTGCTGTTCGAGTTCTTGGGAGTGGTGTTCGTGTTTGCTGGTTTTTGACGGCCGGATTGCGAATGAGTAGCGATCGGAATTAGAGCGGCGGCCAAAGAAACGAGCAGGATGACGAAAAAAGGTACGACAAAACGACCGGTTAAGTCTCTAACGAAGTTGATATTGAGTCTTGGAGAATAAGGGAGCGACCGGGCAAAATCTGCGGACGCCGTCCTGGACGACGCTTTGTCTTTCAAGGGTGAACAAGCTGAATGTTTTTCGCGCGGTACAATCATACCGGCACGGCGACCGGGCGATCGACTTTCGTGCGTTCTTTCAAGAGCCACTCGTCCCATTCTTCCAAAGCCAACTTAACTTGCAGCAAATGTCGATCGCGCTTGCGCTTCACGCTGCGTGCTTGTTCGGCGCTGAGCGATTCCAGCAGCGCAAACGTGATGTTAACCGGTTGATAGTTCTTTGTCTGCGCAGCGGAGACGTAACGCGCCAAGGCGCCGATCGCACTACGTGGCGGCGCAATCAAAAGTTCTTCACATCTCAAAAAACGCGCAGCGTTCAAACCGGCCAACCAACCCATCGCCACCGATTCAACGTAACCCTCGACGCCGGTAATCTGCCCAGCAAAGAAGATGTTTTGATGCTCGCGCATCTGCATGGTTGCCGCGAGTACGCGGGGAGCATTGATATAAGTATTGCGATGAATCTGTCCGAATTGCAGAAACTCCGCGCGCTCGAGTCCGGGAATTTGACGCAGCACGCGCGCCTGCTCGCCGTAGCGCAGATGATTTTGGAAGCCGACCAGACTGTAAGCGTCGGCCATTAAGTTCTCCTGTCTCAGTTGCACGGCCGCATAGGGTTCACTCCCCGTGCGCGGATCAACCAAGCCAACCGGCTTCATCGGTCCGAATCGCAAAGTGTCCACGCCGCGACGAGCAAGCTCTTCAATCGGCAGACAGGCTTCAAACCAACGCGTCTCTTCAAAGCGCTGCAAAGGGACACTGGTGGCTTCGATCAGCGCCTGGTAAAAGCGCGCGTATTGACCTTGATCGAAAGCGCAGTTGAGATAATCGTCGCCGCCCTTGCCATAGCGGGCCGCGCGAAAACAGATTGCGTGGTCGACCGAGTCCGCGGCCACAATCGGCGCGATGGCGTCATAAAAGTAGAGCTGATCGTCGCCCGTGAGTTTCATAACTTCCGCCGTCAATGCGTCGGAAGTTAGCGGACCCGTGGCCACAATCGAGATAGCGCTGGGTGAAATCGTCGCGACTTCCTCCCGCACGATCACGATCTGCGGATGTGATTCGATTTGCTCTGTTATGAACTCGGCGAATTGCTGGCGGTCGACTGCCAGCGCAG
>QHXG01000129.1 GCA_003222845.1 Acidobacteriota bacterium
TCGTCCGATTTCAAAGAGTTCGAGCAGACTATCTCGGCGAGTTTATCAGTGCGGTGCGCGGGTGTCTGTTTGATTGGGCGCATTTCATGCAAACGCACATACGCGCCCGCATTTGCAGCTTGCCATGCGGCCTCAACGCCGGCCAATCCACCGCCGATAACAATGATTTCATTCATGAGCAATTTGGAGCGCGGCGTCGCCGCTGAACCCCAAAGTTCTGGCAGCCTGCTGAAAAAAGTTCCCTCTCCCTTTGGGAGAGGGTTAGGGTGAGGGCCTACATTAGAGAGCAAGCCCCAATTATTTAATTAACAATCTTGCCTCAGGCCCTCACCCCGGCCCTCTCCCAAAGGGAGAGGGAGTTTTCCAGCGGCTACTAGCGCCGCTTCTTTCGGCGTTCGGCTTTTTCGTGCGCATCTTTCATTATCTTCGCGACTCGATCAGCTTTCGACGGCGGGGTCATGCCTCGCTCTTTCTGTTCGGTCATTTCCTCATGATGCTTTTCAAATTCAAATCGGCTCACC
>QHXG01000275.1 GCA_003222845.1 Acidobacteriota bacterium
CCAGGCGTCGTCGCGCGCCTTCCGGTTAGCTTTGTAAGCGGTCAGCGCCTTCTGATAATCATCGGCCGCCTTTTTGTCGGCTGCTTCGTCGCCCTTGGCTACCGGCGCCGCCGGTTGAGGATTGTTTGGTTCACCCGCGCGCATGAACCCGTGGCCGGCGCCCGCGTAAGTCACCGGATCATACGGCTTCTTCAGTTCCTTCATCGCATCCGTGGTTGGCGGCACCGTAGCGTCGATGCGCATGTCGTTCTCCGCATAGAATCCATAAACGGGAGCGCCAATCTTTTCCAGGGCCGCTTTGTCGACGGTATACGGCTGACCTTGTGGGTTGCTACTTGGCGCAGATCCGTAGAAGACGAATGCTGCCTTGAGGCTTGGTCGCCTCGTCGCAAAAAAGAACGTTGTGCTTCCGCCCCAGCAGAAACCACCGACTGCGACCTTGCCGTTTGCGGCTGGCAGCTTTGCAATATATTCAGCCACAGCATTTAGATCGCCGGCAATCTGATCCGGTGGCAAAGCGCGAATCGCCTGGCCCACGGCGTTATTGCCGGTTGCGGCGATTTCGGCGGTGCCCCCCCCGTTCGGTCCCATGCCCGATAGCAAATCCGGCGCGATCGCAATGTAGCCCGCGTCCGCCAACTCATCGGTTAGTTGTTGTACCCAATCACTCATGCCGAAGATTTCGTGGATCACAATGACCGCGGTGGCCTTCTTACTTACTTCAGGATAGACAACGAAGCTGTTGACTTCGCGATTGCCGTTCTTGATCTTCACCCATTCGTGATGGCGAGGCGATTTCGCGAGCTGTTGTTTTGCCCAGTCCTGAATGGTTTCGGTATCTGCGTCCATCGCCGCACTGACACTCGGGTGGTGATGAGCGCTCATGTCTTGCGCTACGACGCCAGCGCAAAGATAGAGGATGGCGATTATCCCGAGAACGATCATCGTGAAAAGCCGTCTGAGTTCTACGCGTTGCGTCTTCATATGCTCCTCCATCTGAAAGGCAAATCTCAAATGATGTTCGATTTCAGGCTAGACTAAATATCACAACCCGCCTTGATAAGCGAAGCGCGCGCGGTCTTTTATTTCGGGAGAGTAAAAAAAGCGGCGCCGCCAACTAAGAGTTGACGGGCGCCGCTAGTTGTTTTTCGAGCGGACTAATCCACCCAGGTATTCGAAGGCAATGTGCCGGACGTTACCAGGGGAACGGCCAGCGGCCATTGTTGCGATTGTTTCGCCCCCGATTGTATCCGCCGTAACGTCGGAAGCCCTCGTCGTAGCCACGCAGAAAGCCATCGCGATAGGCCTGTTGATCGGATCGATTGCCATATCTACCGTTGTTACCATAGCCACCATAGTTGCCATGTCCGTTACGATAAAAGTGAGATCTTTGCGGATTGTAGCTTTGACCTCTTTGCGCATCGTTCGATCCAGTGTACAAGCCGTCCTGGTAGCCTTGACTTGCGGCAATCTGATTGACGTTGCCGTAACGGCCGTTGCGATCATCGCGCCGATATTGGCCGTTCTGATCGCGATCGTTGTCGCGATCACGGATCTTGATCGCGACGATATTGCGCCTGCACCGCGCTAGTTGAGGCTAAGCCTACGCCGACCAGAAACGACAACACCAGCAAGATTTTCCCGATCCTATTTCTGAGATAATCAGATTTCATATATATCGAACCTCCCGCGCGCGAGGCAGCAAATCGCATGCCGGTTTATTGAGTCGCGATAAGGTGCGCGCAAATCTTATTTCATTCAACGGGAACGAAGCGAAACGGCACGATATCGTATGCGCTCGATCTGATATGCGCTCACGAAGATGATGAGCGGGATTAGAGTTCTCTGGTCAGCATAATCATGACAAGCTTTGGGCCTTTAGCCATGATCATGTATCAAATAACTGTCAAATAACGGTCAAATAACTGTTGACGACCATTTCTATTTGACGTATTCTTGCGCCGCGTTAGTTTATTTAATCATCGTTGAAGGAGCTTCCCCCAAGATGATCCCAGGATTTGTTTTGTTCGCTGCCCCTCGAAGTATTACGAGAAAGGAGCGAGTGCGGAACCTAAGACATCGTGGGCGTCAGGCGGTTGCGGTCTGTGTCTCAATAGCGATGTTCAGCATTTCTTCGCTAGTTGCTTTCGGCTCGCCATCGAGCATTGCTAAGGAAACTACCGGACTGATCACGATCAACGGCACTGTCGCGATTAACGGCACGCGCGCCGAATCAGGCCAAACTCTCTTCTCAGGTAGCACAATCAGAACCGATACGGAATCCGAGTCCCTGGTCAATCTCCGTAATTCTGGTCGTCTTAAGCTCGGCTCTGGAACAACCCTGAATCTGGGATTTTCGGAATCAACCCTTTCCGGGTCGCTAACGGTGGGAAGCGTCGACTGTGCATCTCCTAAAGGAGTTCGCGCTGAGATCATGACCGCGGATGGCGCTATTGTTGCCGATCCTATTCAGCCGGCCCAGTTCCGAATTCAAGTTGAGGAATGCAATACGAACCTGTCGGTACAGAGCGGACACGTCGGAATCCGAACCGGTGATAAGGTGCGATGGGTGGCTGCCGGTGAAAGTATTTCAACCGCTGACGCCTCAGCGCCTGTGCCGCAGCAGAACCTCAATGGAAAGAAGAAAGCAGGCTTAATAATTGGGCTCGGGACGGCCGCAGCGATAATTATTTGGTTAATTGTTCGCAACCACAAGCATTGCACGACGGTAGTGAGTGGCACTGCCAGCTCAACGACATGCCAGTAGACGGGATTCGATTGTTCTAGTTTTCAATTTATTTCCAATATCCTCATACCTCCCTTGCTGAATTGCTTCGCGCGCGGCGACGCTCTCGATACATGCGCTCGCAATAAGTCGGCGGGCGTCTGAATTGCACCTGCCGATCAGATTCTAAATGGGCGAATTGAGGTTGATCTAGGTCTCGGAGTAGGCGTCGTTCAACTTGCGAAAATGATAGCCCATCGCCGCGAGCCGCAGCGACTCGGCGATCCGGTGGCGGTGCTTGACGAGAGCTTTACTCATGAATCTCCAGAACTCCTTACGCTCACGGTCAAACAGGCCGAGCTTAATTAGAACCCGCATCAATGATGCCATGCCGTTGATCAATTCGTACTGTTGAGTTTCGGATGAGTCATGCGGTGTCCTCCTCATGGAATCAAGGACGCGCTGATAATATTCCCTCGGGCTGTAGATTGTTTGCATAATTGATTGATAGCCGCGAATCAACAGCGCTGGATCCATGCGGGTCTTGAAGTTGAAGGTGCAGACGGTGTTGTTCCCACTCGCTTCGCCTAGTAGTCGTCCTTCTCGCTCGAGCCGCTTCCAAAGCTGCGTGTCAGGAAGCGCGTTGAGCAGACCAACCATGGCGAGCGGAATTGCACTTTTGCGAATGAAATCGATCTGGCGCTCAAAAATGTCTTCGGGGTCGTTATCGAACCCGACGATGAAGCCCGCCATCACTTCCATTCCATAGCTCTGAATCTTTCTTACTGACTCGAGCAGGTTGCCGCGGTTCTGCGATTTTTGCGCCTCTTTCAAACTCTCTTCGACCGGCGTTTCAATTCCCAGAAAAACTCGGCGGAAACCGGCGTCTTGCATATTCTTGAGGAGCGGTTCATCGTCCGCCAGATTCACGCTGGATTCAGTAAGCAGTGAAAAGGGATAGCCGTTCTTCTGCTGCCATTTTGCCAACTCAGGCAAGAGTTGACGGACGTTTTTCTTGTTGCCAATAAAATTATCATCAACGATGAAAACCGTCCCGCGCCAACCAAGGTCGCGCAGCGCATCAAACTCGGAGAGCATCTGCTGATTGCTCTTAGTCCGCGGCACGCGCCCGTAGATTTCGATGATGTCGCAGAACTCGCATGAGAACGGACACCCCCGCGAGTATTGCACCGACATGGCGCTATAGCGTTTGAGATCCGCCAGGTGAAAGTGGGCTAAAGGCGTAGCCGAAAGCGGTGGCCGTTCGGCAGCTTGATACAAGCGCTTGGCTTCACCGCGCGCCAGATCCTCAACAAATTGCGGCAGCGTGGTCTCAGCTTCGCCCAGGAAAATGTGATCAGCTTCAGGCAAGCCTTCAATTGTGGTCGTCACGTATGGTCCGCCGATGACCACGCGTTTTCCCAGCATTTTGCAGCGGCGAACCACCTGCTTCAACGAATCTTTTTGCACCAGCATCGCCGTGGCCATTACCATATCGGCCCATTCAATATCGGACGATTCCAACCTCCGCACATTGAGATCGACGAGCCGTCGTTCCCAGGAGGGCGGCAGCAGCGCCGAAACCGTCAGGAGCCCCAACGGTGGAAACGCGCATCGCTTTCCTTCGAACGGCAGCGCATGGCGGAAACTCCAATAGGTATCGGGAAATTCCGGGTTGACCAATAAAACTTTCATGACTTCTCCTTCACTTCTTCTAACCAATCACTAATCCACCCGGAAAACGGTTCATTACCCGTTTTGTCATTTGCCCAGGGAAGATGATGATCTCTCTCAGAGCCTTCGCCACCCACGGGGCAAAGCTCATCGACGCTTCTTATTTCCGTCGCGGCCCATCCTTAGCACATCACCCGGCTGACATTTTAGCGTTTGGCAAATCCTTTCCAGGGGTGTTGAAGGTGATTCCCTGGGCTTTATCTTTTTTCAAACGCCAGAGTGTCGTATGGCTAACACCGGTTTCTTTAGCCAGCCAATAGAAGGACCGCTTCTGCTCTTTTAATAGCTGATCGATTTGGACTCTGATCATTCACCTCAGTGCACTATCGTAGCGCGCGTGATATATATCATCAACGCCAGCTATTTGTCCATGGAATATACTGCATGTTTGAAACATATCACGTCCGATGATGAGCTGGAATAAGTGGCAACCGGCGATCAGGACCTCGGTAAGTGTTCTGCTTTAAAGTAGAAGTCTCGGCGCCCAGTTCTCAATCGATTTACGATTGAGTTCACAGATATATCACGAAGGCGCGGCGCCAAATCTGAGGCGGGATCGATCCGCGCTCGGCGGCCGTCAGCAGCACCAGGTAATTGCCGTCGGGATGATGCCGATGAAGGTGTTCGTTGTCCGACAAAGGCGCCGGCCACTCATCGTCCGCCGCAACTTCGTTAGGTTGCACCACCGCCAGCCGCCGCAGACACGCGTAAAGATGTTCCGGGCCGCGACCGATTGGTCCCCGCTCCTCGCCGAGTATTAGCCGCACATCAGCACGTTCATCGACGAAGTGCTTGACCAGTGAGGCCGCCAGGATCACACCGCTTTCGAAACGGATGCGAAAATTTTCTTTGTCGATGTCTTTGGTGAGTCGCGTGTCGAGCATGATCGTAATGCGGCGCTCGTCTTCGGCGGTGAATTCACGGACCGTCAAACGGCGCGCGCGCGCAGTGGCCTTCCAATCGATATAACGAAGTTCATCACGCGGCTGATAGTCGCGCAACAACAATAGATCGTGGCCGGCGCCGCGGCGATAAGAAGCCGTCTCCCCGGTCTGCAACGGCAAGAGATGTAGTTCGTCGGCGATTGGCTCAGGCTTGGGATAGACGACGATATCAACGTCGCGCGCCTTGAGGCGGCGCCGGTGGCGAAAGAATCCGAATGGAAACCGCGTCGACAGCTCGAATCCGTTGACCACGACGTGTCCGCGTTTTGGAAATAACTGTTCAATGCTTTGCTCGGCCGCGGCGCGATGCGGTACATAAATAAAATAGCCAAGCGTGCGCTTCCTAAATCTAATCCGCTTCTTCTTCGTGGCTCGTAGATTCGTGGGCCCTCGCGCATCAACCAGCACCGAAAACGATGGCAGCAAGCGTTTCGCATTACGCACGGTGACCAGCACCTCTGCGGGTTCGCCCGCAAAGATATGATCGGGAAAGCGCGCTGATACCGTGAGGTCACGCAAGGACGCTCGCGCCGCTACCCACGAGACGAACAGCGTCGAAAGCATGATTGAGAACACCATGAACAACAAATTGTTTCCGGTGTTCCAGGCCGCGAAGGCGACGATTATTAGGATGACGATGAAGATCACGCCACCGGTGGTTACGTCGACAGGAAAGCCATGTGAGATTTCAGCAAAAGCTGAACGGGTCAAAGGAGGAACAATCAGAATAGATATCAGCAGCACGAAGACGAGCGAGGCAATCGCGCCAATGCTGGCCAGACTCGGCTCACCAAAACGACGAGCCAGCAGCGTGAAGATTGCCGTGGTGAGCCCCGCCAGCACCAAAAGCGTTCCCAGGATCGCGTTCCGCCAGCGTGCGAAAGGATTTCGGTTTTCAGATTTAGGATTGCGGACTTCCGACCTGCGACCGATTCGCTTATTCACTTGTTCTCCTAAATCCGCAATCCGAGATTATCTCCGCAATCCGCAATCCGAAATTCGCAATCCGAAATCCTAAAGCGGAACGCTGACCGTCTTCATGATTTCGCGCAGCACGGCTTCAGCCTCTTCGCTGCGACGCATCGCTGAGGAATACCGCGAGCTGACGGTGAGCCGATGCGCGAACACCGGAATGACAAGTCGCTTGATGTCGTCAGGTATACAGTAGATTCGATCCTCGGTGAGCGCGAGGGCCTGCGCAGCGCGAAACAGCGCCAGAGTCCCGCGTGGACTGACACCCAGATCGAGCATCTCGGAGGAGCGCGTGGCCGTCACGATGCGCATCAGATAATCGACAATCGCGTCGTCGACGGAAACTTCGCTGACGGCCGCTTGCAGTTCCAGCACGTCCTGGCCACTCATGACGGGTTGCACTTCATCGAGCGGCTCAGCGTGCTCGCGATCGCGGAGAATTTGCTTTTCATCGTCCGCACTGGGATAGCCCACCCGCAAACGCAGCATGAAACGATCCAGTTGCGATTCGGGCAGCGGATAGGTGCCATGATGCTCGATTGGATTTTGAGTGGCGATCACGATGAAGGGTTGCGGCAGAGCGTGCGTAACGCCCTCGACCGTCACCTGCCGTTCTGCCATCGCTTCGAGCAAGGCTGATTGAGTCTTTGGCGTCGTGCGATTGATTTCGTCGGCCAATACGACGCTGGCGAAGATCGGGCCCGGTTTCCATTCGAACATGCCGTCGTGTTGGTTATAAACTGACAGTCCTATTACATCTGAGGGCAGTAGATCAGAAGTGAACTGAACGCGTTGGAAGGAACAATCAAGAGCGCGGGCCAGCGCATGCGCAAGCGTGGTTTTGCCTACGCCAGGAACGTCTTCGACCAAGAGGTGGCCACCGGCCAACAACGTTACTATCGCCAGCCGCACCGCCTCCGGCTTGCCGCGAATCACGCGCTCAATCGCAGTTTGAAGCAGATCGATTCTTTCAGCCGCGGTCGTCGCCAGCAAATCTGAACGAGAGTCGGCTGTTCGCAAGTGTCTCATGGCTTGGCGCTCGATGTTGCCCTCATTCTACATGTACCGGGCCAGTGTCGCCATCGAAAAGTATTCGGAAAACTCCCTCTACCTTTGGGAGAGGGCCGCGGTGAGGGCTTAGCTGACAGGAACTAAGAAAATATTCCATTCCTATTTTAGAAATCCGACGTGCTGAGCAAAGAAACTTAAGTTAATTGTGTGCGCGCTGGTCCTCACCCTCGACCCTCCCAAAGGGCGAGGGAGCTGCGGCGAAAGTACGTTACAAATTCTCGGGGACTAAGCTCCTATCGCTGCGTGGCGCGAACCCCGTACGGTGTAGTAAGATTCTGGCGTCAACCGAAGCGATCCTTAGGCCTTCCTTTTCGGAACCGCCGTCGCATCGCGTCGTTTAGCAATACAGCAGAGGAAGTGATATGAACAGAAGTCACCACCCCCCCCGCCGCGAACGCGGATTCACGTTAATTGAGTTAATGATTGTGATCGCCATCATCGGCATCCTGATTGGCGCCGCTGTGATCGGATTCAAGGCCGCTCAGAAAGCCGGCAACGAAGCCGCAACCCTGCAAGACCTGAAGACAATCGCCGCCGTGGAAA
>QHXG01000276.1:0-6650 GCA_003222845.1 Acidobacteriota bacterium
GAAGGGCCGAACGCTCGAAGAAGATGGCTATTGAACTTCTGATCGATTTTGATGAATTCTGGTCGCGGCTGAATGAAGACATTCGTTTAGCTCAGCAATCAGTTTTCGTCCAGACGTTCGCTTTCGAAGGCGATCAGGTAGGGCAAAAGCTCTCTGATGCGCTGCTCTCATCACCGGCTCAAGACAAACGAATTCTGGCGGACTCGTTTACGCGGATAGTTCTGAGCGATCGATTCCGCTACTCGCCGGCAAATATTTTCGCTAAGAAGCTACGTCACGAGGCGAAAGAAACTGAGCGGATGATTCAGAAACTGAAAGCCGCCGGCGTCGCAATCAGGTTCACAAATCCTTACGCTCTGTCGCCGCGCAAACTCCTCAGTCGCAATCACAAAAAGTTGATTATTATCGACCACGCGACCGCATACATCGGAGGAATCAATTTCAGCGAGCACAACGCTGCCTGGCACGACATGATGGTGCGAATTGACGAAGGGGATGCGGTTGAGTTTATGCGGGAGGATTTTCTCTCAACCTGGAAAGGGCGCGACCAGGTTGCGGACCTGGAGTTCAATGGCGTCGAAGTCTTGATGCTCGATGGTCGCACGAACCATGGGGCTTTTCAGCGGGTGCTGGATTTGATCGATGCGGCTCAGGATTCAATCTTCGTCGAGAGCCCCTACATTACTTTTCCATTTTACGAACGGCTGCGCGAGGCCTCACGGCGCGGCGCCGAGGTGAAAATCGTCACCCCTGAGCAGAATAACTGGAACTGCTTTGCGAATTATGCGCGAAGGGAATCAGCTCGCTCGCAAATCGATCTGCGGCTGTACCAGGGCCGCATGAGTCATTTGAAAGCGATGCTCATTGACGACACATATCTGATCGCCGGCTCCTCAAACTTCGATTATCTGAGCTATCGTCTTTATCAGGAGATTGTTGGGATTTTTACCGACGCTCAAGTGATTAAAGAGTTTCGCGAGCGGGTGATGCTGCCCGATCTGGCCAATAGCATGGCTGTCGATTGCAACGCGAGCCCGGTCGGCAAACATTGGCTCAGGCTTCAGATTAAAGTGCTGGACGCAGCGCTCACGATTTTTACGTAAGTTCTCCGCGCAGTCATTGGTCTTCCTGTTTCTCAAGTTTCGCGGTCCATTGACTCTGAGGATATTGCTCGCTCAGAATCCTTATCGCCTCTTGCTCTGTTTCCTGGTCATTCTCCCAACCATTGCAACCGTACTTGTAGCTTTGGGTGGCTTGGGCGGCGATAAATAAGGCTTCGGGAATTCGTGGGTCGTTCGGATCACTTTTGGCCCATTGCAGGACGCGCTTACCCAAATAGCTCTTTGCATCACCGATGGCAGACAGCGTTTCGTATTCACGCCGCGCCGTTTCGAGTTGACTCGGCTCAAGGAAACGAGGCGCAGGTACGATCTTCGCAACTTCATTGCCGCTACGGTATTCAGTCTCGTTCGGTTTGCACCACCACGCGGTCTCCAAGTAATAATTCGAATCTTCGGCTGTCGGCGGCTCGGGCAAGCTTCCCGCGATAAAAGGAGACAATCCGGGAAACTTCAGGAGGATGTAAAGTGCCAAATGCTCGCGCGCTGCCGGGCCCTGTGTTTGAAGATACTGGGTGAGCAGAGAAGACATTTCCGGCGCGACCTTGATCACGCCAGGCGTAGACTCAGTCGCGAGTTCGTCGTTCTTAAGTAAGATCGCGCGGACCCAAACCACCATCATCAAGCGGCGCCGAAGATAGCTGGAAAGGTTAGGATCATGTGCTGCCTGGTTAAGCATTTGAAGCGAGAAATGCCGGTCCAATACATCAGCCGTACGGTCGTCAAACAATCGAAGGTCTTGAGAGACTAAACTCTGGTACTGTCGTTCAAGTCGTCTTTCATATTCATCTTTTGATTCATCAAATTCTTCCTCAGACCATTCAGCTTTCCTGGACTCCAACATCTCGCTGATAGTGCGGTACAAGCCCTCATCATAAAACGCGGCTGGTTTGCGCGCGGCGGACTTAAGGAACTGCGACAGGTTTTTTGCCAACTGCATCCCCTGGGCGCGAAATTGATTTTGAGCGGACACCGGAAGATCATCGAATTGCCTTGTAACGATGCTGTCCAGTAATTGCTGCGCTTCTACCGTTTTGCCAAGAGCCATCTTAAGTCGCACAAGCTGAAATACAATCGTGGGAAAAGCAGGTGAATCAAAGCCAATTCGTTCGGCAGCTCGCATCAGGCGGATCACTTCGGGCGAAGTAGAGTCGGCCTTCGTGAGAGCCGCCAACAACCACGCCTGTGATTCGGTTTCGCGCCATCTGCTTAAGGCGCGCGTGTAGGTATCCGGACTTTCATTTTGGAACGTGAGGATCCAATCCGTGAGATCTTTGGTCAGTAAGAACGGTGGAACATCGGCTAACTGAAGCTTCAAATCATCGCAGTTACAAAAGCCTTCATAATCACGTGCTACTCCGTCCAGTTTCCGGTTCTGGGATACGAGCCATTTGCGGGACTCAAGAGACCACTTGATCTGCTCTTTAATGGCGGAGCTTTCTTCAAGTGTCAGGTTCCGGTTCAGCTTCTCTTCCAGGAGCTTAATGATCTCGGACGCGGGTTTGTCGTACTTAACCTGAAGAGAAACGTCATTCTGGTAATCAGAGGTGCCATCAGCCAGCTTGGGACTAAACCAGATAGAAATCAATTCACCTCTTTGGACAGCTTCATAGGTGTTATTTTTCTGCAAAGGTGATTCGGAAGTTTCTCCCGGCTTCTTTTCTTTCAGGGCCTCTTTTTGTTGGTGTTCTTCTTTGAGGATTTGAGCTTCGAACCTATCGAGCAGCCACACGTAATCGATCACTTCCTGCCGCAAATCCTGACTGATCCCTCCGATGGTCAGGTGATCCGCGAGTTCCTGGACTCTTTCTTCCGGATGCATGCGGTACTTAATCAGCGCCATCAATTTTCGCGAGGCATCGCCAAACGCGTTGCCTTTATCGATTAGTTTTTGCAGAGAGCGTTCAGCGTCCGCGTACAGCTCGCGCTTTCTTTTTTCGTCTTCCGTAAGGCTGGCCTGCCTCACCAGAGTTCGTCCCACCAGGTACTCGCCTGTCGCACTCCAATGGGATTCGCTGTCAGCAGCAATCTTTTCAAATCGCGCCCGCGCCTGATCAAACTGTAGTGAATAAAGGAGCGACGCGGCGATTTGATAATCGCGATCCTGGCGCAGCCAAAGAGGAGCCTCTGGTCCCAGCTCGTGCGGGATCTCGGTAGCGCCGGAGCAGTTTTGAAATACTTGATCCTGACCGCGCATCCATTCACGTACGTTTGGGTCACTGGCGCCATAACTTGACAGGCGATCTTTCAGAGTTGTGGTTGCGACTTCAAAGGCATTTTTCGCGCAGTTGGGAAAGAAATCGTAACCTTGATGCCGGCGCTCGGTGTAGAGTTCTGGCGGGTCCTCTTCATGTAGATATTCTTTTCGCGCCGAGATCCACGCTTTGAGCGCCGACTCACCTTCGTTCTCAGGCGCCTGGCCCTCCAGAGCTTCCACGAGCGCGGTCTGCTCCTCGGCAGCAAAAGAGCCTCCATTCAAATAGCGGTACGCAATCAACAGGGTCTTACGGCCAAATGTTGGCCGCACGATCCCAATTTTGCCCGCCGCAAATTCCTGAAGGGGCAAATCGGGTGATCCCTCAAAAACGAAAATTGGCTGGAGATACGACGGCCCACATGCTTTCGCACTGATGTATGAATGGAAAAGCAAGCCGATAGCTAGTAGACAAGATACGCTGCGGCGAATCATCGCGGCACCCTTTCTGCTAACGTGGCAACGTCGCTCGTTATCCAGGAGCGATCGTTAAAGATGTATAGGCGGCGGGAAGTATCGAATTTCGTTTCGAACGGTTCGTCGAGCGCAATTCCATAGCTTCTTTGGCAAAGCGGCTCGCGGAAATCCTCTCGATTCGACAGAAACCGTTTGATCGCCTGATCATCGGCGCCCATTCGGAAGATCATTGGCACCGCTTCGTCAACCGGCAAGTCCTGCAGCCAACGGTCGCCAACACAAAAAGACGCGAGTGCCGTCATGGAAAGCGGGACCTTGTCAGGCAGTTTCTGACGCAACTCCTGTAGCAATGAACGATAAAACAATCGCTCTGAAGAGGCGGCGTCGAAATCAATCTGGAGCGCCGAAACATTCTTGAGTTCCAACGTCCTCATGATTAGCATGACGAGTTTCTGTCTTTGCAAATCAATCAAAGCCGGACGTTCACCCGTGGTCTTTTGAGATTCAATGCGCGTGACCGCGATCAACTTCGCTTCTGGCCGCACCTTCAACGGTTGGTGACGCGGCGTAAGAACCACGTCATCGCCCTTGAGGATCAGCGTCTGGGCCAGAAATGCAACTGCGAAGCGCTGCGGATCGAAGGTACTCAAATCTTCAGGACGCTCCCATGCCCAGAGAACTATCCGGGGAAATCCGTTTTCATCGATGCGATTACGGGACAGGGTTTTAGTCTTGGCCGAGAAAAACGTCGCGATTGCCAGCGCGGCAAGCATTACTAGAAGGCGCTTTCCCAGATTCATTGTGGTCCCTGCGCGCTAATCTTGCATGAGAGGTGTTCGCGCACAGCAGCGTGGAAGCCTCAGCGTTAACGAGTAGAACCCACATTCCTATCGGTGATTAGGATGTTGCGGCTTGTTCGCGGGCGTGATAAGAGGAGCGAGTTAGCGGGCTTGATTGCACGTGTTTGAATCCCATGTTCATGCCGATATCGCGCCAGCGATCGAATTCTTCGGGAGTCACGTAGCGCTCAACCGGTAAGCGACGCGCGTGCGGCTGCAGGTATTGGCCGATGGTCATGATGTCGCACGAGACGGTGCGCAGGTCTTTCATTAACTCGACAACTTCATCAAACTCCTCGCCGAGCCCAACCATGATGCCGCTCTTGGTGAGCATCCCACGCTGCTCTCGATCGCGCCGTTCGGCAGCGCGTCGCAGCAACGTCAACGATTGCTGGTAATCGGCATCAGGACGCACGCGACGATAAAGGCGCGCGATCGTTTCGGTGTTGTGATTGAGCACGTCGGGTTCAGCGTCGAGTACGGTCTTCAGTGCTTCTTCGTCGCCGTTGAAATCAGGAATCAAGACTTCGAGCTTGCATTCGGGATTGAGGGCGCGCACCTGGCGAATCGTCTCGGCCCAATGCCCGGCGCCGCCGTCAGGCAGATCGTCGCGATTAACTGAAGTGATTACTGTATGGGCGAGATTCAGATGCCGCACTGCTTCGGCGACGTGACGCGGCTCATCGGGATCGAGCCCGCCCGGCGCCCCCTTGCCTACCGCGCAAAACCCACAATGCCGCGTGCAAATGTCGCCCCCCAACATAAAGGTCGCAGTCCGATTAGCCCAGCACTCGAAGATGTTCGGACACCGCGCTTCCTGACAAACCGTGTGCAGGTTCAAGCCCTGAATCAGGTTGAGCAGATGGTTCTGATTCGTTGGATCACCGAGGCGAATCCTCAGCCACTCGGGTTTAGGCTGACGTGGTTTAGTGTTCAGAACTTGAAGTTCGCGGCCCAAGAATCGTTTACCCTCAAATTTAATTCTGCAAAAACATTCTAGCATCCGCGTCTGGAATTCAGCATCCAAGCGAATGCTTCTGCGCTATACTGCGCGAATTTGAAAACGACCTGTGCGAGCAGACCTGCTTGCGCTATTGGAGGAAATTATGAAACGAACCCTGGTTATCTGTGCTGCGGCCTTACTGTTGGTCGCGAGCGGCATTTACGCATTCGGCGACATTGCGCGACCGAAGGTTTCGCCCGCGGCAAAGGAGGGCAAGTCAGTCCTCTATACCAGCCTGGCGGTGAAGCCGGACTCAAAAGCTTACGAAGCGCGGCTGCAAATCTCGCAGGATACGCTCAACACTATCGTGCACCTGGCGGGGAACGCTGCGGCAGATCAATCGGTAACACAACGCCTCATGCACAGCTCGACTCGAACCGTGATGGCGGGGTTATTCATGTTTCTCGCGGTCTCGTTCGCCGGTGTCTGGCTTGCGCGATCCGGACAGCGTCGGAATCAGAAAGCGATCACGGCAGTCATTCTAGTTGCGACGGTATTTGGCTTGGCGACGGTAATGGTGCGCGCGAATGCGGGCCCGCCCGGATATGTGTATTGGCAGAACCTTCCGACTAACCTGACTAAGGGGCAGTCAACCCAAGCAGGAGTGAATATTGAAATCGTTCCCGGCGACGACAGTACGATCAAGTTGATCGTGCCGATGAGGAATACGAATCGGCCGGGTGAATAGTGGGCAAGTAGTGTCAGCGCCTGCGAGGGAGTGCGAATGAAGGCGGGTAGGATGCCCGCGTACCGCGCACGCAGGATGCGTGCGCTCAAAAATGGAACGAGCGGAAAATCTTTCGATTGCCACGTGGCCCTCGCGAGGCGCGCGTAACCAAACGCGCGTGTCTGCGAAGACATTCGCTGCGATCTTAGTTGGCAGCGCTTGCTTGTCTGCGGCCTTATCGAGTTGGCTGCCGCTGCAAATGTCGATCGTTACGGTCTTGCTGTTTGCCGGCCCGCACAACTGGTTCGAGCTGCGCTATTTCCTGATGCGTCTGCCGGCGAGGTTCGGCCGC
>QHXG01000276.1:6682-7216 GCA_003222845.1 Acidobacteriota bacterium
CCTACATTTCTCTTCCCGCGCTCTATTACACGAATCTCTGGTCGGGCGTGAATTGGCCGATTGCGATCGCCACGTGGAACACGGGCATTTTGCTGTGGATCGGCGCGCTGATTATTTTGCGAGGCCGGCAGAGTTACCGGCGCGACTGGTCTTGGGCGATGCCGATGGTTTTTACGTTATGCGCATTCAATTGGCTTGCGCCTGAGTTGTTTAGTCTGGCCATTGTCTACGCGCATCCGCTGGTCGCGCTATGGTTTCTCGATCGGCATTTGCGGCGAACTAAGCCGGAATGGCTGACCACGTATCGACGCTGTCTGCTGCTGCTGCCCCTATTTGTTATCGCGATGAGCTGGCAACTCAGCCGCGCGACCTCGCTGGCTGATGACAACGGGTTATTCTGGCGAATTACGCAACACGCCGGCGCGCAGCTGCTGCCGAACGTTTCGAGTCATATGCTGGTATCAATGCACGTCTTTCTGGAGATGCTGCATTACGGAGTGTGGATCATTGCGCTGCCGCTGATCGGTGCGACCG
>QHXG01000831.1 GCA_003222845.1 Acidobacteriota bacterium
GCGACGTGGCTGAGAACTCAATTCTGCAACAGCAGGAGTTCAACCGCGCGTTCGTGCTGATGCAATTCTTTGGTTACCTGCGCCGCAATCCCAACGATCCGCAGGACACGGACTACACCGGCTACGAGTTTTGGCTGAACAAGCTGAACCAATTCAACGGCAACTTCGTAGCTGCCGAAATGGTCAAAGCGTTCATCACTTCTGTGGAATATAGGCAAAGGTTTGGACCGTAGTCCGAAACCGCTGCCCTGGGTACGCAGGCGTCCCGCCTGCTCATGTTCATGCGTGCCATTGATTAAGCAGGCGGGACGCCTGCGTAACCAGGGCGCTAGGCGGTTCTGACCTATAATTAGTTCGACCGCTGAGTAGTCGTGTCCGTCTAACAGGTCGGCGCCTGTGTTCAGAGCCTCCGTGGCGCCAAATGAAATATTGACAGCCCCGAAGGTTGGAAGCTACACTTCGGATTGCCTCGCAAACCAGACGCTGGCCCCAAATTCTGGTTGGGCATTGGAAACCAGGAGCAGCAACACCATGAAAATAGCCGTTACGATCCTTCTAGTCGCGCTCGCTGGCGTGAGCGCCTTCGGGCAAGGTCCGACGCTCAGAGTGGTCACCGACGATCCGAACCTGCCGTCCGATCTCTTCTATGGAAATGTAAAGGTCAAACCGCTGCGCGTGCGGCCGGGTACGAACCCGCCGCAATTTATTACCATCGACGACGCCGACTTCTTCGTCGAATATCAGTACATCGACTTTCTCAGCCGGATGCCCGATCAGAGCGGCTTTGACTTCTGGACGGGCAACATCAATAACTGCACGCCAAAGCCGTCGTGCACTGACGCTCAGCGCATTAACACCTCCGCCGCCTATTTCCTGTCGATAGAGTTCCAGCAGACGGGGTACCTGGTCGAGCGTCTTTACAAAGCAGCTTATGGCGACGGCAGTGGCATATCGACCTTGGGCAGTGCGCACAATATCTCGGTGCCCGTGGTGCGCTTCAGTGAATTTCTGCCGGACACAAAAACGATTGGCCAGGGTGTGATCGTCGGACAGACGGGTTGGGAGACGGTGTTGGAAAACAATAAAGTGGCGTTCACTAATGCATTTGTGCAGCGGTCGCGCTTCGCGACGGCGTTTCCAACGACGCTGACGCCGGCGGCGTTTGTCGACGCGCTGAACACCAACGCCGGCAACGTTTTGTCAAGCAGTAACCGCTCGGCGATCATTGCTCTGTTTGGCTCGGCAACGGATACCAGCAACACCACCGCGCGAGCACAGGCAGTACGACAAGTGGCCGAGAATCAGAATTTGTCCACTAACGAATTCAATCGCGCGTTCGTGCTGATGCAATTCATGGGTTATCTGCGGCGCGATCCGAACAGCGGCCAGGATACCGATTACACGGGCTACGAATTCTGGTTGAATAAGCTGAACCAATTCAACGGCAATTATAATGCGGCCGAGATGGTTAAGGCGTTCATTGTTTCCACCGAGTATCGAGGACGGTTCTAAAAAAGACTTGCGAGCAAAACACGAAGGCCGACCTTTTTTAAGGTCGGCTTTTTTTGTTTCTAGTGGCAAAGATGATGGAAGTAAGCCCTCTCATTCACACCCAGCTTCAGCTGGGTGTGAATGAACTGCGACTAATACTCATCAACCGTTTTAACGGTTTGCCGATGCCTTAAGAGAGAAACCGTTGAAACGGTTAAGCAGGTTGTTCGAACTCATTCTGCCACCCAGCTAAAGCAAGGTGTGAATGAGATTGGGCTTGGGAGTGTTAGATTGCTACTCTACATTCTTTTTATTCAGCAAGCCATCCAAACTCCAACTTTCACGGGCGGGCTTCTGACATGACGTCGCGGTACACGTTCAAAGTTAGGCGCGCGGTTTGTTCCCACGAAAATCTTGCTGCGTGCTGAGGTCCGCTCGAGGCAAGCCGGCGTCGCTCTTCGTCGTTCTCAATCAAGTCAACTATGCTCCCGGCCAACGCCTCGACACTCAATGGATCGACGAGGCGGGCTGCGTTTCCCAGCACTTCCCGCAAAGCCGGTACTCGCCCGGCTATTACCGGCGCTCCGCAAGCCATTGCTTCCAGCGGCGGCAGGCCAAAGCCCTCGTACAGCGATGGGTAAATGAAGATGCGGCAAGCCGAGTAGAGCGCGCGCAATTCGTCATCACCCAGATAACCGGTAAGGCGCAGCCGATCGCTGATCCCGGAATCCTTGATAAACAAGAACGTTTCATCCATCAGCCATCCTTCGCCGCCCGCAATGACGAGCTGCGGACGCAGAGATGTCTGCCGAACGATCTGATCGAACGCTTTCAGAAGCGTCAGCAGATTCTTGCGCGGCTCGAGCGTGCCGACGAAAAGCAGAAAATCATCTTCGATCGCCAGCCGTTTCCGCGTCTCCACGGTTTGTTCTGAAGGAACCGGCCGAAAGCTCTGCCGGGCCGCGGAGGGG
>QHXG01000187.1 GCA_003222845.1 Acidobacteriota bacterium
GTTCGGTAGCAGACGTCAGCAAGTGCTTACCGAAACCGCGGCCGATGAATTCCGGTAACAGACCGAAGTAAGCAATCTCTGTCGAGCCATCTTCGCAGCGTCGCAGCTCGAAATAACCCGCCGAAACCCTGTCATAAGTCATCAGCCACAAAGAGATTTCCAATTGTGCGAGGTGCGCGGCGATTTCTTCGTCCGTCCACGGCAGGCGATCGATCCAATGATAGTTCTTGCCCACCTCAACGTAGAGTTGGCGGTAGAAGGAAGGCGCGCAATCTTGCAATTGCTCAATTTGCATTCGCGGATCGTCAGAGTGCGCGGGCTGTAAATCGGAGTGGTCCCGCATCTCGAGATAGGTGCGCGTAACTTCGATGGTTGTCATCAGAACTGCATTTCAATGAAAGACATCAAAACGATAATAGGAAGCGGGGGCAAGCCACCCTTCCAGACCTATGAGATGGCTTAGCTCAGTCTGAATTGATCAGTCAGCATCCTCACAGGTCAGGAAGGGCGGCTTGGATTTGGTAATGTGACTTCGATCGATTGTCTCTTTATATCGGCGATCAGCGGCATTTAAGTTCTCAAACACACCCGGTCGCTACCGCTCCCGGTTCTGTAACCGCGCCCTCGGATGAAAACGATCGTAAGCTTTGCGCATGTGCAGGTCGGTGATATGCGTATAGATTTCGGTCGTTGAAATGTCCGCGTGACCGAGCATCGCCTGCACTGAGCGCGAGTCGGCGCCGTGTTGCATTAGATGAGTGGCGAAGCTGTGACGCAGAGTGTGGGGCGAGATGTCGGGAACACCCGCGCGCGCCGCATGAGTCTTAATTATAGACCACGCTGTTTGCCGCGTGAGCGGTCTCGCCCTGGGTCCGAAAAACAGATCTGGTCGCGCTTCATTCCCAAGTCGCTTGCGTATGCCCAGATACCTTTGCAGCCAATGCACAGCGCTCTTCCCGATCGGAATCCGGCGTTGCTTGCTGCCTTTGCCGTGACAGGTAATCAGCGCCGCGTCGATATCGATGTTGCCGGTGTTGAGCGCGCACAATTCTGAAACGCGCAGGCCGGCAGCATACATCACTTCCAACATCGCGCGATCACGCACTCCTGAATCCGTGGAGATGTCGGGCGCCAACAGCAGCCGCTCCATCTCTTCTTCAGTTAAGAATCTTGGCAAATAGGAGCGCCGCTGCGGCGTGTGAAGATCTTCCGCCGGATGCCGTTTGATGTGCCCATCGAGCATCAGAAACCGAAAGAAGCCACGCGCCGCGCTCACTGCGCGCGAGACGGACGACGGCGCCAGCCCCGCGCGCGACATGCCGGCAATCCATTCACGCAAGTCCCTGCGTTCAAGCTTTTCGATCGGTTTGTGATTCTTATCCGCCAAATTTTGCAGCTTCGCAATGTCGCGCGCGTAACTCTCCAGCGTGTTGGCGGAGAGCCCTTTCTCTACCTGAATATAACTCAGGAATTCGCGGACGAAATCGCGTCGATGAATCCGCTCGCTCATCGCGAAGATGGTAGCATAAGTAGCATAGACTTCAGTCTGTGATCAGTGCGCCAAAAAATCGTCGGTAGCCAACGTCGCGTCGCTGTCTTCCAAACGCCCTCTCCCTTTGGGAGAGGGTTGGGGTGAGGGATTAGCGAGCCCAGAATCCATCCCCACTCCTGTTTTTCTTTTTTCGCTACGCTTCGCGCCCTCACCCTGGCCCTCTCCCAGAGGGAGAGGGAATAAGAAAAGAGCTTACAGACTTTTTTTGGCACTGGTCTGTGGTGCTCTATTTGATAAGAATCCAGAGGAAGCCTATGCTACTTTGCCAAGTCTTCCGGCACTAGCGAGAACAGCACTGCATCCTGCGACTCGCCGCGAATCAAGAGGCGCTTGCGCAGCACGCCTTCGCGCACGGCGCCGGCCTTTTCTGCGACGCGTTGGCTGGCGATGTTTTCGACCGCGGCGACGATCTCGATGCGATGCAGACCGAGTTCTTCAAAACCAAAACTCGCCGCCAACTTCGTCGCCGATGTGGCAACTCCGCGACCGACGGAGCTGCTGCGCACCCAATAGCCGAGGTTCGCCATCAGGTGCACGCGATTGATGAAGTTCAGGCCGACACCGCCCAGGAATTTACTGCTGTCCTTTGCAAAGACTCCAAAGCTGTACCATTCACCATCCGCCGCTGATTTTCCTCTGGTGCCAACGAATTCGCGACTCTCCTCGATCGAATAGTCTTCATGACACCAGGGCAGCCACGGTGAGACCTCGGCGATCGACTCGCGCACCGCTTCGTACAGCGCATCGGCGTCTTCCTCCCGATAAGGCCGGATCGAAATGGTTCCGTCGCTGAGTTCGACGTTCATAGCGTGGAAGAGGTGATGGGCGGCGTGCGAACGGTTGCATCGTAAAGCCGAGGCGGTCCGGAAACATCCCGTAAGGATGAGACGTTCATAGAAGCGATTGTATTCATTGACTCTTGGGAGCCCATTCATGGGCGAAAGCAATTTGTTTCACGCCTAGAGGGTTTTCGCTCGGTGGACGTTCGGACTTCTAATAAACATTGAACCCTAATGCGGTTTTTCGCCTGGTTCCTTTTGGCTCCCGGTCAGGGCTTTGCCGGGGGCTTGTACTTATCGATCAGTTGCTGCATTCCTTCTGTCGAATTGTTGTGGCGGTAACGGTAGTAGGCTTCGAGGTCGTGCAGGTATTGCGTTCGTACCTGTTGCATGTTTGCGTTGCTCTCCGCAAGCGCAATCGCATGAGCATAGGCATCGATGACGGTGTCGAGCATACTCTGGGCTTTCTTAAGTTCGTCATTTTTGGCTGGGCCAGCCGGCATGCTCTGAAAATGCTTCGCCTCATTCTGGTATTCATCGTTCAGCATGCCCGCCAGCATCAGAAAGTTGAATGCATCCGAAGGCGCAAGCTCCGAAGCTTTCATGAATCGAGCTTTGGCCTCTGCCTGGTCGCCCTTAACAAGGTTGAGGAGTCCCATCGACTGATACACACTCGGCAAGACTGTTGTTTTATATTGCTTCCAGGCGGCGTCATCCATGTTGGCGGGTTTCTTGTCGGCTTCAATTAACTCGATCGCGTGCGCGCCGTATTGAAGGCTTTGAGACAAGAACTTTGGATTCTGCTTCTTTGCTAGGTCGGTGCCGAGCGACATCAGATCGACCAGAACGTTAAGCGAATCGGGATTATGCGAAAGAAATTCAGAGCCCTTCGCAAACGCTTGCTCGGGCTGATTAGCGGCGGCGTCAGCATCAATCAGCACGGGCATGATCATTTCCTGTTCGGATGGTTGATCAAAAATCTTTTGATACTCCTGCGCGAGGTTCGCTTTTTGCGACGCGTCCGTCACCGCACGAATCTGGTCGAAGAGCGCTTGAGCGACGCGCGGCCTGATCGAGGTTTTTGGATATTTCTTGATCAGGTCTGCCGCAGCTTTTAACTTCGCTGCGGGATCGGCCGCAGTCATGATTCCTTTGGCGAGGTTTTGTTCCTCAGGCGAAAGGTTTTGCCCACCAGGTCTTCCTCCGCCGCGTCCCTGAGCGCGGGCTGAAAAGGCTATGCCGCTTGAGGACGCGAGAGCGCTGATTAATATTGCCGACATGACCAGGACTCTAGTTACTGAAGATTTGATTTTCATGCTTTCACCTTTTGCAAATATCGAGCACTTGAGACCGGACAATATTGCGACAGCAATATCGATAGGAGCAAGTTGACTCGGCTGGTTTACGAGCAGTGTCAGAACCGCTCGCATTCTCACGCGCCATGACCGAGAGATGAGGAATTGGGCTGCCGGCGATAACGATGCGTCACGGGTCGCCGCCGCCCAATACCAATCGCGTTGCGCGAAATGATCAGAGTTGGCGGCAACTGGCGGCGCTTGAATTCGTTCGCAGGAGATTCGACGCGATTCAGAATGTCGTACACCAGACGCGGGTCGTTACCGGCGGCGATAATCTCTTCCGGCGATTCTTTCTTTTCGAAATAGAGTTCGAGGATCGGATCAAGCTGGTCATAAGGCGGCAGCGATTGATCGTCAAACTGTCCGGGCGCGAGTTCCGCTGAGGGACGCTTGTCAATGATCGTCTGGGGAATGATCTCGCGCCCGCGATTGTAAAGCCGGGCGAGTTCGTACACTTCCGTTTTCAAAACATCCCCAATCACCGCGAGACCGCCGTTGGTATCGCCGTAAAGCGTGCAGTAACCAAGCGCCAATTCTGATTTGTTTCCGGTTGAAAGCAGCAGGCGGCCTTGGGCATTCGATATTGTCATCAGGATGTTGCCGCGCAGACGCGACTGCAAATTCTCGACGGCGTGAGAGCTGCCTCCCGCCTTTGGCTCAGGCAACTCGAGTTCTGTTCTCAGCAATTGAAAGGCTTCGCTGATCGGTCTTTCGATTACCCTCATGCCCAGACGACGGCCCAATTCGATTGAGTCTTCGATGCTGGCGCGCGAAGTGTAAGGCGAAGGCATCATCACCGCGAGGACGTTGTCAGCTCCCAGAGCTTCGCACGCCAACGTCGCCACCACCGCGGAATCAATCCCGCCGGACAAACCAAAAACTGCGGTAGTGAATCTGTTCTTGAGCGCATAGTCGCGAATGCCGATAACCAAGGCTTGGCGCACAGTCTCGATGTCATCCCCGGGCAAGCAACGAGTGTCCATCATGCGGCAATCGATATCGATTGTGCCAATGAATTCTTCGAACGCAGGCGCTTGCAGGATAATTCTTCCTTGACCATCCGCCACGAGGCTCGTGCCGTCAAAGATCACTCCGTCATTTCCACCCACCAGGTTTACGAAAACGATTGGGAGACCGGCGGCCTTGGCCCGATGCGAAACCATTTCACAACGGATGCCGAGCTTGCCTTTATTAAAAGGCGACGCGTTGATGGAAACCAGCAGATTCGCGCCCATCTGGATTAATTCTTCCGCGGGATCGTTTGCATAGAGCCGTTGCTTCCAAAAAGTCTTGTCGTTCCAGAAATCTTCACAGACCGCGATTCCCAAACGTGTTTCGTCGAAATTGAACAAGCGCCGTTCGCGCGCCGGTTCGAAGTAGCGCGGGTCGTCGAACACGTCGTATTCCGGCAATAACGTCTTGTCGGCAAAACCGAGCAGCATTCGGTCTCGAATCACTGCCGCTGAGTTGAAAAGCGCGCGGCCCGTCGCCTGATCGCTGGGCCGCACCGTGCCGACAATCGCCGTCAATCCTTCGGTAGCATCGATGATTTTATCGAGCGGTTGGACAGCTAATCGCACGACGTCCGGATCGAGAAACCAATCGAGCGAGGTGTATCCTTGAATGGTTACCTCCGGAAAAACAATGAGGTCCGAAGCGTCCTTCTTAGCCTTCTCAATCGCGTCCAGGATGCGCGCAACATTGCCTTCATAATCTCCGTTGGTTGTATTGATTTGCCCGATGGTGACGCGCATCTATGACAAGTTTACCACTCGAACCCACGAGTGGCAGAGTTTAGAGGCAGGCTACCGCCCGCCTGGTCGGGCATTAGCCCGACTCTAAACGATTTGAGTACAGCTCTGGGTTATAAAAAGGCGCGAACGCGGCAATCAGCGCGGCTTCGAAACTCATTGCGCGCGTCAGCAGATCGCGCGAGAGCACGCCCCAGGCGCCCTGCTTGCTTCGAACGTCCCGCGCGCCGGCGACTTTATCAATCACGATTCCCAGTTCGCGCTTGCCTTGGATGACACTCTTTACAATCGCCTCGGGCACACTAATCGATGGCGACATTCCAAAGCTGCCGCGTTCGCCATCGGTCACAAAAGCCCAGCCGCGCAGAAACGTGTGCCACTCGCCGTCAACTGAAATGGAATGAAAGCCGCCTTCCAGGCCAACGTAGAGATCGGCGTCGAGTTTCTGTCCGATGAGAATTTCGCGCACGGCCAATGCTCGTTGGCGCGCGCCGCCCATCAACTCCCAATCCGTTAAAGGCATCGCGGGCGCGTCAGTCTCGACCGGCCGGGCGACGACACTCGCATTGCGCCACGCTGAATCAATCTCCGCAACGCGCGCGATGCTGGCGCGCACGGCCATGATCTTGGCCGCGCGATCAGAGCCCAACGCGATCGTGTGAATGCGCTTTCGCGAGACCAGGTTTGTCGAAAAAGCTTGAGTTGACATTCAACTTCGTGGTTGTTGTAATCGAATCTGGTTGAGAGTACAAGCTTCGTTTGACCGTACTGACTTCGGTTGCGATTCCCCTCTCCCTTTGGGAGAGGGTTAGGGAGAGGGCCGAAGGTAGGAGCGCTTCTACTCGGTATCGGTAGCTTCGCCCCTCACCCCGACCCTCTCCCAAAGTGAGAGGGAGTGGAAATGATGTGAAGAGATGTCCGTTTCCGAACTCATTTACGACTGGAACAACGTTGAGCCAGTGTGGCGCAAACCCGATCGTCATATCGGTTTTGACGATGAAACCCTGCGCGACGGTTTGCAATCACCGTCCGTGTGCGAACCTTCGGTCGACAAAAAGATCGAACTCCTGCACTTGATGGACGCGCTGGGTATCGATACAGCGGACATTGGATTACCCGGCGCGGGGGGCACTCACGCGGCGGGCGTCGAGATGATGGCCCGCGAGATCGCCGATAAAAACCTGAAGATTCGTCCGAACTGCGCCGCGCGCACACATAAGAACGACATCATTCCGATTGCCGCAATTTCACAACGCGCGGGCATTCCGATCGAAGCTTGCACGTTCATCGGCTCGTCTCCGATTCGCTTCTACGCTGAGGAATGGACCCTGGATAAGCTGTTGCAAATGACGGAAGAAGCGGTGACGTTTGCCGTTAACGAAGGGTTGCCAGTCATGTTCGTCACCGAAGACACAACGCGCGCCAATCCCGAAACAATTCGCGCGCTTTACACCACGGCGATTCGTTGCGGCGCGCGTGCGGTTTGCGTCTGCGACACGGTTGGCCATGCAACTCCCGATGGCGCCCGCGAAGTCGTGAAGTTTGTGCGTGAAATCATCGATCAACAGGGCGAGAAAATTCGTTTGGATTGGCACGGCCACCAGGATCGCGGACTGGGAGTGATCAATTCGATCGCCGCGATCGAAGGCGGCGCCGACCAGGTGCACGGTTCGGCACTCGGGGTGGGCGAGCGTGTAGGTAACACGCCGATGGATCAGTTACTCGTGAACTTGAAACTGATGGGCTGGATCGAAAACGATCTCACGCGCCTGCGCGAGTATTGCGACCAGGCAGCTGAAGCTTGCCGCTGGACTATCCCGCTCAATTATCCAGTGTTTGGCCGCGACGCGTTTCGCACAGCAACCGGTGTGCACGCCGCGGCAGTCATCAAGAGCTACCGCAAGGGAGATACCGAACTTGCTGATCTGATTTATTCAGGAGTGCCGGCTGGCCAGTTTGGTTTGAAACAGGTGATAGAAATTGGCCCGATGAGTGGCAAGTCAAACGTGATCTTCTGGCTCGAGACTCGTGGACTGGAAGCCAGCGAAGATCGCATCGCACGCATTTATGAACGCGCCAAGCAGGCATCGGCTGTTTTGAGCGAAGATGAAGTGATGGCTCTTGTGTGATGTTGCGGCTTCGCCACAGTACATTGCGGTAAGCCTCTGGCTTACCGTCAAGCTCCCAACAAAATAATGAGGCTCCGCCTCCAGGTCCGGGTTTGAGGCGCAGCCTCCAGACTATTTCCTGAGACTAATTAGGGTAAGCCGAAGGCTTTATCGCAGTGTGCGGCGGCATTGCCACACAACACACGGCTCCTCCGGTTGCTCACGCAACTGCTCACTGCCGGCTTAATTGATCGGAATAGTAATTGTTGTCGATCCTGCCTTACCCGCAGGAAAACGTTTCTGTCTGGCAATGCGCAGCGCGGTTGCATCACCACCGGAAGCCTGTGTTACGCGACCGTTCTCATCATAAGTCACTTGGACTGTAACTCGCTTCGCGCCGGTATTTAGAGATGACTGAGACTTGGGCGCAGTCGGATTGGTCGCGACCGGATTTTCCCTTGGCGTCGTTAAAGTCGCAGCGGCAGCCGTTGAAGCCTCGCGAGTCCTGGCAAGTTCTTTCGCGCGGGCCTCGCGCTGGCGCCTCGCAGCTAAATCGGCCTCTGTTGTCATCGCTGGTTCGCTCTCGCTGGGTGCGGCAGACGCGTTCGCAGTTTCATTGGAAATCTCGTTCGCCATTTCGTTCGAAGGCTCGTTGGAGACTACGGGAGGGGCAAGTGTCTGCGCATTGTCTGTCGCTAACGACTTGGCCTCGTTGGCCTGCCTCGCGGCTTTGTTGTGAGCATACCAACCCCAGGGAACCCCTATCACCGCGACTATCAGCGCCACCGCGCCGACAACCGCACCCAGAGTCCAAGATCTATTTGCGCGCCTCGTATCGACGGTGAATTGGGGGACAAACCTTCTAACTTCAACTGACGGGTCGGATGGAAAGTCAGTCGCGGCGTTCTTCACATCAGGCGCATCTTCGGCAACGGGCTCTACCCTGCCGGCAGAGACAGCCTGTGGCGCTAACTTGCTTTCATCTTCGCGCGAGTGTTCTTGTTCTGGAAAAGGATTGCGCGGAGCGATGTCTTCATCCATGCGTCGCAGCCCTTCGAGAACCACGGAAGTCCAAGGCTGATTGATTGTGTGTTCGGGAGCTTCGAACGCGGGGCTGAAAGTGAACGATGCATTCGGCAAGGTCAAAGCGTAGTAAACCGCTTCGATACCGCGCAGCACTCCGATCCGTGCATGCACTACCGATCCCGCCTGAAGATAGAAGTAACCGGGGCCGTCTGAATACACAACTTTCAACCGCCCGGTCTTTCTTTGATTGCAGAAGAATTCGATCAGCTCGGCGAGCGAAAGGTCGCTGAGTTCTCCGGTTAATGCCATAGGCTATTCCTCTTTCATCAGAAATTGGTGCGAGACGCCGCGAAAACTGCCGTTATGAGTTGTAGGTCGCGAGGCGATTCATTTTGGAACCGTAAAATTGTAATTGATCATGCCGGTTACTTTTACCGGCATCCCTGAGAGCTTCGTCGGCGAGAAATGTGCAAGAGACGCTGCCTTCACAGCAGCATCACGAAGCATTCCCGGACCGCTGAGGGCGCGCGCGGAAACCACCTTGCCATTTTCATCGACCACCACCTCGACTTGCACAACTCCCTCAGTGCGCATTCGACGAGCGACGTCAGGATACACAGGAGTCGGCAGGCTCAGAGCTTTTCCGTTAAGCACGCCGCCCGATACAGGTTTCAGCAAAGGACGCGGGGCCGGCGGTGCGTCGTTCTCCGTTACTACGATGCGCTTGTTTGTGTCTGCGGGCAGGCCGCGAAAATCCGGGGCCAAAGGCTGGACTGACGACACCCTCAGTCTGCCGAGGGAAGTTGACGGAGGCAGGCTCGCAACCGCTTTATTCTCCGGTTGCTTCATCGATGCGCCGAGGGAGTTTGAGGTCTTCGTATCGTTGACAGCACCTCCCGAAGATTTCGAAGTGACCAAATCGGACTGCGCAGAGGCCGAAACTGGCGAAGGAGAAGCGCCAGGCTGAAGCATCCTGGCCATCGAGGCATCGAGATAGTAAAAGATCGTTCGATAAGTCATCTCCGAAGGTTCGAAGCCAATCTTACCGTTTTCGACCACCGCAACGGAGGTCGTCATCTTCACCCAGTTTCCAACCGAGTCGTACTCATACTTGTAAACTTCCTTGCTCACCAGCGATCCGTCCGCACTGACCAAAGTCATCTCGCTGATGTTCCCCTTCTCGTCATACTTGTAGACCTCACGTCCCGTTAGCGTGCCGCCGGCGACCGGGAAATATTGGTTCTGGGTCTTTGATCCCTTGAGATCGTACTCGGCAGTTTCCAACACCGTTCGCTTGCTGTCTTCAACCGTCTTCCCACCTGCGTTCGATAGCTTGACTACTTCAGTGCGAACACGGCGCACCGGCCCAATCAATCCATCACGCACGCGATCAGTTTCGTTGTCGGCTCCGTTAGTGCTGGGTTGCGGTTGGAAGTTGTTGGCTTTCGCAGTCAAGTTAGTCTGGCCGGAAGCGGTTGCAATCGTTACCGCCAGAGACAAAACCGCCAAGGTCAATCGGATGGCTTGCTTTGACATGGTCTTCTCCTGAATCCTGAACTGAAAAGGTGAAGTAGAGGTTTTATACTTCCGAGGGCAAGCGGGAAGCCTGGCAGGGCTTCGACCCCACAATATTACTGTGTTAAAGCGAGTTTGTCTAGAGTCAACATTCGAGTAGATTTTATTATGAGGCAACGGGGAGTCAACATGCGAAGAAAGGAGTTGGCTGTTTTTGCAGCGTTTAGTTACTTCGCCGGGCCGAATTCGGCTAGCAGACCGGCGATCTCGTCGATTACTCGAACAGCATCCGAAGGGCCAGTCACGTCATTGCAGAAGATCGAGAAGACCAGGACTTCGCCATTCTTAGTGTCCACATAACCGGAAAGTGAATGATCGTAAGTGAGCGTACCGGTCTTGGCGAATATGCGACCCGCTTCACGCCTGAGGCGCCCAACCAGCGTGCCGTCGCGTCCAGCGATGGGCAGCGAGTCATGAAATACTGGAGCCGAATTCGTTCTGGCGATGGCTGTCAGTAACTGCGCCGTGGATTCCGGCGTAACGAGATCGAGACGCGAAAGACCAGAACCATCGCGAATCGCCAAGCCACGTGTGCGGATATCAGCGTGATCGAGCCAGGACTTCACGACAGCAGTCCCAGCTTCGTCATCGCCGCGAGTGCGACTCTTGCGTGGATCAGGATCCGGAGCCGACGAGCCACGCTCTCTTCCAAGTGTTCGCAGAATTAACTCTGCAAAAAGATTGTTACTTTCTTTATTTGTCTGGCGCACGATCTCGCCGAGCGGCTCGCTGTCCTGGTACGCAACTTCGATCGCCTTCTGCGGATCGAACTTGTCAGTTTCAGCAACGCGAAAATCGCGACTGCGTGGTTGGCCATCAACCTTGATGCCCCGCGCGATCAGCGCTTGCTTGAAAAGCGTCGCGGCCCAGAGCGCGGGATTGTGAATTGAAAGGAAAGCCGAAAAGGCGCGTCCGCTGACCGGAAATTCTCCCCACACCCGGACTTCGTTATCCGTTAAGCCGCGATTGATTCCAATCGCGGTCGTCGCATCGCGCTGGGTCGTGGCGGTGTTATTTGTGAGATGAACAAATCCCGTATTGCGAGTGATAGCGAGATTAGCGGCGCTACCAGATTTGTTCGCAGGAGAAATCGTTAGTTCAAAGCTGTTCTCGTCGACCGTGAGCGCGCTGGGCTCGGCGCCGAAGTACCATTGAAGGTCGTTCCACTGCCAACCGAGACCGTAGAGTTCGCCGCGAAAATAACTTTCATCACCGACGACATTGCCGCGAACCTGACGCACTCCCGATTGATAAATCTGGTCGGCCAACTGATCTAAAGAAGGCGCGTCGCCTCTGCGCGTCGATCTCAGCTCAGGAGCGCCCCGGCCGTAAAGTGTTACATCTCCTTCTACGATTCCATCGTTCGGTTGTTTGTCCGCGTACACAGAAGTCCGCCAGCGATAATCCGCGCCGAGCGAATCGAGCGCCACGGCGGTCGTGTAAACCTTCATGTTCGACGCCGGAGTGAACAGCTTATCGCTATTACGAGAATAAACGACACGGCCGTCGTTCATCGACATTACGAACACGCCCCAACGTGCCTGAGTCAGATCGCTTTCGTCGATGGTTCGATTAATATCGCGGGTCAGCGCCAAATCCGCAGGCGAATTTGAAACGACAGTTCCTGGTTTTTCACGAGGCTGTGACGGCGATGGCGCAGGTGATTTCCGGTCCACGCCCACCGAAGCGCGCGCGAGGAAAAGAATCGCGGCGCATACGATGGCCAGCGAACCGATAGTCAGCAGGGCTGTCTGTCGAAATGTCATATCAGATGATTCTGCTACGGGCAAAGCCGATTCGATCGCGGAAGTGCTCAACTTGCAAACAATGTCGCCGTCCGCCCCGCCACCAATAACTGTCGCGTAGCGGCGTAGACTTCCTCAACTGTTACGTCGGCGAGCGCGCCACGGCGGATGACGCGCTTCGGGTCATTAACGGGCACATAAGTATCGGGCGCGCGCTGATCCGACAAGAGAAGAATCGGAGCGCCGACTGCCGCCGCCAAATGCATGGGTCCGGTATCGTTCGAAACAAACACCGAAAGCCGGGCTTGCGCCGCCAAGAGCTGCGGGATTGTCAGACGATCAAGAATGACACAAGCGGATGGAAAGATTCTGCGAATCTGCGGGACCAAGGCTCTCTCCTCCGGCCCAGTGAACACTAGTACAACCACATCATCATTTCGGATCAGAAAGTCGGCAAGACTCGCAAACTTTTCCAAGGGCCAACGGCGGCTTGCGTGGCCGGCCCCGGGATAGAGCCCTACGAACGGTGCGCTTGATTTGGCCTTCGCCTTTCTCAATAACCGATCGATTTCCCTGTCGTCCCCCAGTCGAGAAACAAGATGGGGGGCTCTTGACGGCTGGCGAATACCCAACGGCTCGAGCACTGCCAGATAACGATCAGTGAGGTGTTCTTTTGGGTCGTTTCGATCAATTGGAGGCGGAGGTTCGAACCGCGCGAGAAAGTCGAGCGAGCGTCCGGGCCGCCGCGAGAACAAGCGCTGGGGCGCTCCGGAGAGAAAACCGAGCAGATTGGTTTCAGCAAAACTGTGCAAGTCGATTACGAAATCAAACTCACGCTTACGTACGTCTTTCACAACCTGAAGAATTCGCACGATTGAGAGCGGCTTAAAGCCGTCGCGCAAACTGACGCGATCGACCGTTATCGTCGCGTCAGCGTAGCCCGACAGGCCGATCACTTCATGACCGGGTTTTCCCACGGCGACAGTAATCCGCGCATCCGGAAAGAGCTCGCGAATGGCCCGCAAGGCGGGCAGGCTCATAACGACGTCGCCGAGCTGGCCGAAGTCGATAACGAGGATATTGCGAGGGTCGAACGTCACTTCAAATGCTTGTCGAAAAACTCGACGCTGGCATGATACGCGCGCACCCAATCCTTGTGCAGCAGCAAATCGTGTATCTCGTCGGGGAAGATCAACTCTTCAAAATAGACGCCGTTTGCCCGCAGGCGACGCACCAGATTCACAGTCTGCGCGAACTCGACGTTGCGATCGTCATCGCCGTGGATCAACAGCACCGGCGACTTCCATTTGTCCACGGACGAGATAGGCGAAGACTCACGCGCCAGCCGGGCGCGCTCCGGAGCTTCGATGGGCAGCGGCAAACCGGCCACGCGTAAACTCCAATCGTGTACGCCGTGAAAATCCACGCCCGCGGCGAAAATGTCGGAGTTGCGTGCGAGTCCCAAGGCAGTCAAGTATCCACCGTACGATCCGCCCCAGAGACCGATGCGCTTCTGATCTACGTCATCACGACTGCGCAGGTACTTCGCGCCGGCAACGACGTCCTGATACTCCGACGCGCCGCGCGCTCCGCGATGTTGGGCCAAACGAAACGCGCGCCCATAACCGATGCCGCTGCGATAGTTCACCGACAGCACCGTATAGCCGCGACTCGCCAGGTACTGATTCATCGCGTAAGAGTTGTGATAGTAGTAAAGATAATGCCAGCCCAGAAGCATCTGTCTGGGAGGCCCACCGTGCATAAACACCAGAGCCGGCAGCTTGCCCGAAGCATTCGCCGGCCTGAACAACTGCCCATGAATCTCTAAACCATCGGCGGCTTTGAAAATCACCTGCTCAGGAACGATGAGCTTTGCGGAAGGAAAGTCGCGGGGCAGAGCCTGGGGCGCTAGCGGCTTCATGTTCGAGCCACCAATCGAAGCGGTGAACGGCAGGAAGGGATCGCGCGCGGTCGAATGAAAGAAAGCAATCTGCCGGCCGTTATCGAACACCGCGGGATACATTTCAATACTTTCGCCGCTGGTGATTTGCTGCGGCGCGCCTCCGTCAACGCTGACCCGCCAGAGATGTCGCCGGTCGACGTCGTTCTTGTTTGTCGAGAAGACGACAAAAGATTTGTCTGGGGGGAGCGCGACGTTTTCGACTTCGAATTCGCCGGGAGTCAAAGCCGTGAGCGCGCCGCCATCGACCGAGATCGAATAGAGATGCATCCACCCATCCTTTTCCGAAGGAAACAGCAAACGATTCCCGGCCACCCATTGCCAGAAATCTGAGCCGCCCTGGCCGGGATACGAATCGTTATCCTGATCGCCGGAACGCCAAATCTGTTTGGCTTCGCCGCTTTGCGCGTCAGCAATCCAGATGGCCCAAGGCTGCAGGCGATCGCGATCGTTCGAGAAAGTGTCCGTTATATTGAACAGACGAATGAAAGCAATTCGCTTTCCGTCTGGCGACCAGCGCGGCGCCACGTCACGATCCACGCTCGGCGAAAGAAATCGCAGGCGATTCGCACGCGTGTCAAAGATTGAAATGAAACTGTGATCGCCGCGAGTCGAAGTGAAAGCCAACTGCGATCCATCGGGCGACCATTGCGGCCCGCCAACATTGCCGCGCATTTCGAATAGCTTGCGTTCCTTGCCGCCAATGACAGGCGCGGTCCAGAAGTGGCCTTCGCGAATCCAAACCACCTGATCGCCCACTGAATTGAACCCCGGTCCATTTCCCTCACCCATCTTCGTCGTGCGCCCGGTGCGCACATCGATGATCCAAACTTCCTGCTTCGTGCCGGCGGGATCGGTTGTTGGGTTCGGATATTCTCCTGCCGGATTCTTCCCTTGGCCGCGCACGTATGCGATAGCATTTCCACTTGGCGAGAAGACCATATCGCTCAATTCCTGCCCGTCATCGCTGTCGTAATGCGTCAATTGCCTGCTCGCCCATGACGGTCCTTCGGCGATCCAAACGTTCCGCTTTCCTTCGGCATCGAATGCCCACGCGACCTTGTCGCCACGCTTTGCGACAGTCAACTCTGACGGAAAAGGCGAACTCGTGACTTGTTCGAGGGTGAAGCTTTGCGCTTTGACAAAGCAGACAACGGAAAGAAGAAGCGCAATTGAAAGCGCGCAGAGAATGAGACGGCGGCCAAGTTTCATGGGGCTCTCCTGTTTTCTTAAGAAATCGTAATGAGCAATCAAGCGCGGACGATTCTAGCACCCTGCACAAGTGTGCGTTAAAGAAAAATTGGAGCGAAACATGGAGCGCAGGCATCTTGCCTGCGTATCTTTCTAGATTATCGAACCGTTGCGGGCAGGGATGCCCGCGAACCGCACGCCCGACCACCCCAGCGCGGCTGCCGCGCCGGGGACCCCGGTGGATGCGTGCGTTCCTCAGACTCGCTGCTCTGGTGCTGTCTGCTGATCTGGTGGAATAGGCGTCAATTCGCTGCGGTATCCGCACGTTTCATTCGCGCAATAACGCGTCGTGCCTTTCTTGGTGGTCTTTTCCAATAAGAAGGGCGCGCCGCACTGCGGGCACGTTCCCGCGACCGGCTTGTCCCAAAAAACGGTCTCGCACTTCGGATATTCCGAGCAACTGTAGAAGACTTTGCCCCGCTTGGATCGCTTAACGATCAGTTCGCCTTTGCAACCCGGACGTGGACAGGCGACGCCCGTAGTTTCGCGTTTGATGTATTTGCACTTCGGATAATTCGAGCAGGAGATAAACTCGCCGTAACGGCCCTGGCGCTTCACCAATTGTGCGCCATCGACTGGGCACTTTTCATCGATTGGTTCTGGCGGCGCCGTGAGTTTGCCACTCTTTGAAATCTTCCTAATGTTCTTACATTCTGGATAACCCGAGCAACCGTAGAAGGGTCCGAACCGCCCGCGCCTTAGCTGCATTGGCTTGCCGCACAATTCGCAAGCCTCGATCTCTTCTTCGCCATCGCTGGACACTTTCGCGTTGGGGTCGTCGGGAGTTGCCGCCGGTTCTGCATCCCGAGTCGCGCTACAATTCGGGCACTTGAGATACTTGCCGAAGCGGCCGAGCTTCATCACCATGCCCTGTGTGCCGCACTTTAAACAGACTTCTTCGGTGGGAGTTTCTTTCTCTTTGATATCCTTCGCGTACTTCTGGAACTTCGAGAGATCGTCCTTGAACTTGTCGTAGAACTCGCTCAGCGCATCGGTCCACTTCAGCTTGCCTTCCTCGATTTCATCCAGCTCTTCTTCCATTCGCGCGGTGTAAGTCTCATTGAAAAGATCGTCAAATCCACCTTCGATCAAAACGTCATTAACGGTTTTGCCGAGAGCTGTCGGATGAAAACGGCCTTCTTTCTTTTCCACGTACTCGCGATCCTGAATCGTCGTCATGATCGCGGCGTAGGTCGACGGCCGGCCGATTCCCTTCTCTTCCAAAGCTTTGACCAGCGTCGCTTCGGTGAAACGGGGCGGCGGCTCGGTAAAATGCTGTTCGGGATCGATCTTGTTGAGCGTCAACAGTTCACCTTCAGCAACTAACGGCAGAGTGCGCTCAGCCTCGTCATCTTCCGCGGCAGTTTCGTCTCGGCCTTCCTGATAGACTTTCAAAAAGCCATCAAACTTCTGGACCGAACCGGTTGCGCGAAAAACAAATCGTCCGGCGTGAATGTCAATCGTCGTTTGGTCGAAAAGCGCCGGCATCATTTGTGACGCGACGAATCGTTGCCAGATCAAACGGTAAAGCTTCAGTTCTTCAGGCTTTAGATATTTCGCCAGCGAATCCGGCGTGCGCGCGACCTCAGTCGGACGAATCGCCTCGTGCGCATCCTGTGCGGCCTTCTTCGAACGGTAATGAACCGCTTTTTCCGGCAGATAGTTTGCGCCGTATTGCGTGCCGATGAATTGCCGCGCCTCATTGAGTGCGGTATCGCTCACTCGCGTCGAGTCGGTGCGCATGTAAGTGATTAAACCGACTGATCCCTCGCTGCCAATCTCGACGCCTTCGTAGAGATGCTGCGCGATCATCATCGTACGCTTCACTGGAAAGCCGAGCTTGCGCGAAGCTTCCTGTTGCAACTTCGAAGTAATGAAAGCCGGTACAGGATTGCGTTTGCGCTCCTTCGTCGTTACTTCGTTGACAACAAAAGATTGCCTTTCAATCTCAGCAACGAGATCCTTTGCCTGGACGTCGTTGCCGATGAGGATTTCGGACTTTTTCAACTCCTGATCAAAGCCGCTGGTCTTGACCGTTTGTTCGCCGACTCTCAGCAAACGTGCATCGAACACAGGCGGCTGTTTGCCCACAAGGTTCGCGATGATAGTCCAGTATTCAGTCTTAAGGAATGATTCGATCTCGCGTTCGCGCTCGACGACCATCCGGAGCGCCACCGACTGCACGCGGCCGGCGCTCAATCGCCCACCAATCGTGCGACAAAGCAGCGGTGAAACTTTGTAACCAACCAACCGATCAAGCACGCGCCGGGCTTGCTGCGCATCGACTAAGTTCTCGTCAATCTGTTTCGGGTGTTCGAACGCTTCCTGCACCGCGCGCTTGGTAATCTCATTGAACATGACGCGGTAGGCGGGTGTCGGCGGATGCTTCGGCACGATCTCTTCGGCGAGATGCTGGCAGATCGCTTCGCCTTCCCGATCAGGGTCGGCCGCCAGATAAATTGCCGATGCCTCTTTGGCAGTCTTCTTTAGATCGGAGACGATCTTCCGGTTATTACGCTTCTTGGAATCGGGAATGATCTCGTAATCCGGCTCGAAATTATTCTGGATATCCACCCCGAGTCCCTTCGAAGGCAGATCTTTAATGTGCCCGATCGAGGCCTTCACGATGAAGTCGCTGCCGAGATACTTATTGATCGTCTTCGCCTTGGCCGGCGATTCCACTATGACTAAGTTTTTGGGCATTTACTGTTTTGCTTTCAATGCGCTCGCTTCCAGAGCTCTATCCCTCTCGTTCCGAGCAAGAATTCCAAATGCTAGGAAATAATCTTTGAAATCAGCCCGGGACCACGGCTCAGGATTCTCGCTGCAAAGCTGATCGCGAACGATTTCTCTGACACGACACAACTCTCTAAGCCTGTGATTCCGCCACCGCGGATCCTCGATTGTCAAATCGAACAACTCAAGCATCCGATCAAGTGCGTGTTCAAAATAGCCCGTATTACCGCGCTCCTTCCACCGCAAGGCACGCTCGTATTCGCTACCCACGTTGGCCATCTGCTCGGCAATTGACATCGTAAACCAGCGTCCGCCAGCGAGGCTCGAATGAATTAATTTCATGTCGCGATCTAGCAAGAAAGACTCCTCATCGGCGTGAAAGTCTCCGCCGACCGCCATGATGCCTTTGTTGACGTCAACCACGGCTTTTACGTAGGTGCCGAACTGCGGCTCTCCAATCTCCTTCAATCTTTGTCTCGCGATCGGCCTGTCAACCAGGATAATTTCCATTGCTTCATCATCAGACAGTCTGACTCGCGCCACTTTCTCCAAAATGCATCAGGCTCCCACACTCCGGTCACGCACTGATGACGCTTGGATGACCGAAGGTTGCTTATTATCGATTCTCCCTAGTGCTTCAGCGGGCTTGAACATAACACTAACTGTGCCTGAAAAGCCAAACCGCCAAAATTCTGAATGACATCGCGAGTTGGCAAAAATGGGCTGTCGGCAATCGCGTCGAGATGTTCTGACTTTTCTGAGAATCTCACAGATGCGACGGCCTCGCTCTGTGCTAAGATGGCCCAATTCCCGCAGAGAAAACGAAAAAAGGAGGCGCCAAAGCCGTCAAGAGCAGATGAAGAATTCCCTAATCACCATCTTCGTGGCAGTGGCTTTGTTGTTTGCTATATCATCGGGATGCAGGAGGCGCACGAACTCCGAAGAAGAGTCGCCGCCCGACACTTCAACTTACCATCCCGAGGCCACGCCCGCGACCCAATTCGAGCGCGACTTGAAATATGTTCGGGACGCACACTTCGCCTACGTCTGGGTGTTCTCGCGCAAAGACGGAAAGGAATTCACGAAGGAAGATTCACAGGCTCTGCGTACTAACGCCCCGGGGGTTGTCGATTGGGTGACGACGGATTCAAACCGAAAGGTGATCGGCGGCTCAAACTTCGCGATCGACCCGCCACAAATGGCGGCGTTGGAAAAAAGATTTAAGGTCGAAGATTATTCAGGGAAGTGAGACGGTCCTGTTAGAAGCCCGACCGTGAGGAAGGCCTCAGATCGTCGCAGCGGACGAGTGTTTAGTAACCCAGCACATGAAACAACTGAGAGCGCCACTTCTCACCGGTGGCGCTCAATCGGTAAATCTACTACCTCACTCGGTTGATGATGATTGTTTGCAGAAGGCGAACCGCTGTTGAAGAGGAGCGACCGTGAAATTCAAGTATCGATATCTTCCCGACTCTTCAGGCCCTGGCCGAGAGTACATCAAGCTTCCGCTCCTTGGAGTTCGACTTGCCTTCGGATCTAATCGTACCGATATCGTTGGTTTGGTTGACACTGGCGCGACGGACTGCCTGTTCGATCGAGACGTTGCTGATGATCTTGGGATCACGTTGGCAGAGTCCGACGACACGCGAGAATACTTTGGCGTGGGCGGACAATCAGTAATCGGCCATATCCACACGATTCGATTTCAGATTCAAGGTTTCGCTGAATGGATTGAGTTAGAAACTGGTTTCATTGACGCGAAGTTGCCGTATCAGCTCCTTGGCGAATCCGGTTTCTTTGACAACTACGAGATAATCTTTAAGCGATATCGTGGAAGGTTTGAGATTAAGTCGCGGTCATTCTTACACCGGGAGTAGCGGCACGAATATTTTGTCTGAAGGTGGGACCTTGAAGAAGGTCGTGTCTTTGAAACCTTGCGATTCCGCCTTCTGTCTCGCCTCACGAATGCTGTCGCCAGCGGCCACAACTCTCTCCTCCTCGCTACCATAGCCGATGATCGCGACCCACTTGTTTACGTTCTTCTCGAGCTCCTCAAGGAAGGCTAATTCTTTAGTCGTCGGCTTCTCCTCTATCACCTGTTCATCCCTCCAGAGCCAAAGTATGCGAAACAGGCTCGCGCGACAATAATAGCTTCCGAGACCTAGCTTCTCCAAGTATCACATTGAAAGTCTCGCGGCCTCCCTCACGGTCGGGCTTCTGACACGTCAAGCTGCGGCACCAAAACTAACTTCCCAAACTGCGCGCGATCTTCCATCAACTCATGGGCCTTGCGCGCTTCAGGAAGTGGAAACGCGCGATCTACTACGGCGCGAATCTGGCCAGTCGCAATGAATTTCATCGCCGTTAACAGGTCAGCTTTCGATCCCATCATCGAACCAAGAATGGTTAGATGACGATAGAAAACGTGTCGCAGATCAGTGCGCGCATCGTAGCCGCTCGTCGCGCCACAAGTAACCAATCGTCCCCCTTTCTTCAATGATAGAATCGATCCGGGCCAGGTCGCTTCGCCTGTATGCTCAAACACCACATCGACACCTCGGCCGTTCGTTAATCGCCTCACCTGCTTTGGCCAATCATCGCTCGAATAGTTAATCGTTTCGTCCGCGCCCAGCTCGCGCGCCTTCTGAAGTTTGTCATCTGAACTCGCAGTAGCAATCACGCGCGCGCCGTGCAGCTTCGCGATCTGAATTCCTAAACTTCCCACACCACTGCCGGCCGCGTGAATCAAAACATCCTCTCCCGGTTGCACCTGAGCGCGCGTAACGAGCATATGCCACGCGGTCAAAGTCACCAGCGGCAGGGCCGCAGCTTCTTCCCAGTTCAGATTCTTCGGTTTCTGAATTACGTTCACCCCGGGTACCGACAGAAGTTCCGCGTAGCCGCCATCGCGGCCACTGCCGATGATGTCATATTCCGCGCAGAAATTATCGCGTCCGGCGAGGCATTCAGCGCAGTGGCCGCATGAGACCCCCGGATGCAGCATGACTTCATCACCGGGTTTGATCCAAGTGACCAACTCACCAACTTCGCGGACCACGCCGGCGACATCGTTGCCGAGAATATGCGGCAAGGGAATCTTGATCCCCGGCAAGCCTCCTCGCACCCACACGTCGAGATGATTCAGCGCGCAGGCGCGCACTTCGATCAGAACTTCGTTTGCTTTGATTTTCGGATCGGCGACTTCGGTGTACTGCAAAACCTCAGGCCCGCCGTGCTGTTGGAAAATGACGGCTTTCATTTTTGTTCCGGGAGATGCTGCGGGCCCCTATGCGGAATTGAAATCATTCTAATTATTCTGCTTTACGAGCTAAACGTCCTCCGATCGCGTGACTCAATTCAATCAATCCGGGCATGACGTAGAAGACCGCCAGAGAACTCAGCAGCGCGCCCGTCAAAAATCGCGACAGGTGCGTATTCTCCCAGATCGAGAAATACCCGAGCGCGAAATCAATCAGCAGAGGAACCGCAGCCAGAATCAACCAGATTCTTCGCGGAGTATCAGAGCGCTTCAATGAACGGGCGAGCGGATAGATCAATGCGGCCAAGGCAAAGCCGGCATACAATCCCGTGCACCGCGAACAGACCGCGAATTGATGACCCGCGACATGAAATGAACGCTCCGGAATCTGATGGCAGATGAAACTAAAAGCCTTGTAGATTGTGGAGGAAAAACCAGTGTGGTTGCCGGCTTGAGCTAGAGGCGCGGTAATGATTAGTGCCAAAACGGCGAGTGCAATCGTAGCGGTAAGCGCCCAAATCACAACCGCAAAGCGATCACCGCGCGTCGGTTCAACTGTTAACGAATTACGTTCGACGACCGCCGCGCTCATTTTGTAGCTTAGAAATCAGAAGATGACGTAGTCTGCGAACGGCGCTCTTCTTTCTGATTTCCGACCTCTTACTCTTACGTTTGATCTCTAGAACCTAACCACCGTGTCCGGCCCGCCTTCGATGTGCACGGTGTCAACGAAGCGAATGTGTTTCGACTCGCTGGT
>QHXG01000277.1 GCA_003222845.1 Acidobacteriota bacterium
GATCGGAGATGGAAAGCTCCTCGTCTCTGCGATCGATGTAACCAAACCGAATGATGCGAACCCGGTCGCGCGTCAACTGCGCTATTCGCTCATGAACTACATGGCGAGCGATTGCTTCCAGCCGCGTATTTCGGTCTCGGTTGGGCAGATACGCAATCTTTTGTTCGATAACCGCATCATGAAAAAGCTCGGGGCCACCGCGCAGATCAACGGCGAGACCGCCAGCACCGTTATCGACGGCGACCCGAATACGTTTGTATTGGCCGGCGATCCTAAAGCGCCATTACGCGACACAGTCGAACTTGTGATCACTTTTCCCTTGCCGGTGGCCATGTCAGGTCTGGTGCTAATGCCGCGGCAAAATCATCGCGAGCATGAAGGCGACATCCGTGAATATTCAGTTCAAGTGAGTGACGATGGGAATGAGTGGCGGGAAGCGCGACGCGGCGAGTTGGTTTCTACCTTCGCGCCACAAAAGATTGAATTCGCAAAGACGATCACTTCGCGATACCTGAAGTTGATTTCACTCTCAGGCTTTGGCCTGGACAAGACAACCGCGCTGGCCGAGTTGGCAGTAATCTATGCGGGACCTAAGCTGGGCGAAAAAGGCAGCGGGGCAATTGAATATCAGCGGAATCGGATCGCGACTCCAGAAATCGACGAAGGTCCCGAGAAGCGAGCGAAGCCGACGCCATCACCGAGTCGGCAGAAACCATAGAGGTGTTATACTGCTCAGAATGAACTGAGCGAGGAGACTGCATGATTAGCAAGGATCATCTGGAGGAAGCGATTCGCGGAGTTATCCAGGAGTTTAGGCAGACAAAACGAATTCCTGATCCGGCTGCGGAAGAGTTGACGGCGGCTTTAGAGGCGAGGGTTGAGGATTTGTTTGAGCGTGAGGAGTTTAGCTATGCGGAGGTTGAAGACAGCGCGGATTATGTAAGCAGACTGCGCAATAAAGCGCAGAAAGAATCGGCGGAAGCATTCCTGCGGGAGATCATCGCATGGCAGGAAAGCCGCTCTTAGTTGATACTGACGTCTTTATCGATTACTTGAGAGGTATCTCTCCCGCGTGTGCTCTTCTGGATTCTGACGAATTCGATATTTACTATTCTTCCTGGACGCGTAAGGAACTCCTGTCAAAGCCAGGTTTAAAAGAATCCGAACGACAAAGAGTTGAGGCGCTGTTGCGAGGATTTCGCGTGCTACCAGTAACTGACGCAATTGCCGAAAGGTACTGGCTCCTGCTGAGCAAGTACGAATCTCTTGGCTTACGTCAGGCTGATGCCATCATCGCCGGCACGGCTTGGCAGAGAAAAATCCCTCTCCTGACCCGCAATCAAAAACATTTTCGCTTTATTGCCGAGATTGAGTTGGCGCCCGTCTACCCGCTTAATTGATTACGATGCTTTCACGAGCGAATGTATGGATGTTCGCGGGGAGGCTCAACCAGGTGGAGTAGGGGAAACTGAATTCCTGCCGCCCGCGCCGCCGCAGCCACCTCGGCAAGGTCGGTTCCATGCGCGAGAAGTTGGTCCCCATCCAGCGCAAGCCACTCACCGGGATACTCGTCACCGTGTTCGTTAATCCATCTGAATGCGGCTTCGTCTTTTGGGTCAGTTTGTAGTTCAGAGGGAATGAACTGCGAGCCGTTTCGCCGGTCCCACTGCAAACGCAGTTCGGCCATTTCACCAGGGCTCAATTCAGCGATCCGTTGAAGAATTGATTTGACGTTTTCAGAAACGTTCACTGCATCTATCGCTGCACGGTCCTACCTCAGCCGTACGCAGCGCCCTCATCGAGACCTTAGGGAATCCTGGGATCGATGTCAACATTTCGGAAAGCCGGGTAGTCGGGGTAAAGTTGTGGATATGGGCAAAAGAAATTGAGGCCGCGTAGTTGAGGCCTCGATAACATCAGCGTGGCTGTTTCATAAAGCCGCCGACTAGCGTTTCCAGGGGCCCGAGATAACTGGGGCGCAGACCACCCAAGTCCAGCACGATCTTATCCAGCACAACTCCGGGATCCACCGCGTAAATTTTCAGCACGTGTCGGCCTACCGTCTTGATTTCGTGAGTTGATGTGCCAACCGTGCTGGAGTTAATTACGTTCAATGACCAGGGTCGCGATGGTATTTGTAAGTCAGCCCCGACAATCACGACTTGCGGCGGCTGATCGTCAAAGCCGATCGCGTAACGCAATCCTCGACCGGCCAGAATCGGATGTGTCGGTACGATATTCACGACGGCATTCACTCTTCCAGTTGTAAAAGCATGGAACTCATATTCAAGAACTGGGGCGCTAACTGGATTGAAGCTCGTACCGGTCGTTGGAAAGACCGCCACTGAATCGCCGGTGCGGCCAAGGCCAGGAATCACCCGCCAACTCGATCCGGAGCGATCGATCTTGCCGGTGAAGTGTTCCGCTTCGATCGAGACTACGCCGTTCGACTCGACAAAGCCTTGCAGTTCCTCCGGTCGTGGCTTGGCTGGATTGAAGATCGGAATTTTGACGGTGCGGCTCGCTCCTGCTCCATCAATTTCAATCGCGCCGGAGATATTTTCTCCCTTCGGCGCCCGGACCCAATCGATAGAAACATTGAGGCGCGTGTCGTCCTTTAGATCACCGGCAATCCTGCTCAACTTGATCCATGGATGGCTTGCTTTCGCACTCCATCTCGCCGGCGAACGCCCGGTGTTGAAGATGTCGACGAAGCGAGTCTCGCGGGTGAAAACGTTGAGCACGGGCAAAGTTGCGTCCTGCTCGTTCGGTTTCACCGGCTCGACCCTCCCTTCGATCGCCACGCCCAAGCCGGCCGGCTCCGGCACGTCCATCTGGGCCAACGCTGTTGAAGCTCTCGGCGTCGTCATGCGCATGTTCTGCCATTGACCGTTTGGCGGTTCGATCGTCATCATGCGCCGCCATTTTCCGTTCCCAAGTTTTTCGTTGTAGTAGTCGGTCTCAGCAGTCATGCGCGCGTCCGCATTCTGCGCGCGCCGCGCCCATTCGATCGCGCTGGCGCGACCTTGGGCCAAATACTCAGTGCTCTTTTCGAACATAAAGTAGCGACGATTGGCTAGCGCCGCAGCGCGCACCGGATAAACGATCAGTTCGAACAGCGCATCTTTATCGGGCGACGAAGCCTTGTTGTAGAGACGATCGACGCGCGTCATCAGCGCCTCGTAATCATCAAGTCGCCGCTGCGCTTCATCGCCGTAATCAGCCGGGGTGAGGTCGCTCCTTCTCGGCTTTTCGTTAACCAGATTCCACTGCAAAAACTCCGGCTTGCGCGCAAAGCCGAGGCGGTAATACTCCTCCATCACGCCGGCAATCTCGCGCGCGTATCGGTTTTCAAACTGTGACGCGGCCCAGCGTTCAAGAAATTGGTTAAGGTTATCCGGCCGCCAGCGCGAAATGTCCCAACCCATCTGCATGAAGAGCGAGATGCTGATCTCTCCCGGCTTTAGGTCGCCGACGTTCAGCATCCAGAATTTGCGCACGCCGTGGTCGTACGCTTTCGACATCTCTTCCCAGATCAACGCCGGCGGCGTCGTGTCAAGCCATAGATAAGACAGCGGGCCACCCAAGTAGGAGATGTGATAATAGACGCCGAAACCGCCAGGCCGCTGCAATTCTTCCGCCGTCGGAAAGTAGCGAATGTAGCCAAAGTTGTCGTCGGGCCAAACGATCGTCACGTCGTCCGGAACTTTCAAGCCGGCGCGATAGTCGGCAAGCACTTCTTTGTAAGGACAGAATATCTGCGCGACTTTCGTAGCATCGGGATTCACGTGCCTAGCCAGCATTGCGCGCTGATCGGAAAAGATTTGTTCCAGGACTTTGATCCGTTCCGGCTGCGTCTTTGGTCCCACGATCGGACTATCATGAATGCCGCGCATGCCCAGCGTAAAAATACTTTCGTAACGTCCATTCTGCGCCGCGCGGTCTTCCCAATATTTACGCACGCCATCGGCGTTCTTCGTGTAGTCGTAGTTCTCTGGTTTGTCCGTCCATTCGGTAACGTTGTTGCGCAGCATCGGCTCGGCGTGTGACGAACCCATCACGATCGCGTAATCGTCGGCGACAACTTTGTTATCAGGATAAAGATTGAACGCCTTAGTGCAGCCGTGCATTGCGGGCCAAAGTGTGTTGGCTTTCAATCGCAACAGCAATTCGAAAACGCGCGCGTAGGTCTTGGGACCGATGTCGCCCAGTTGTGGATCGAAGGTCTTCGCCGCCCAGGGCTGCAAACCAAGATCCTCGTCGTTAAGAAAGATGCCGCGATATTGCACCGAAGGCGGACCTTCGCGGCGCGTGCCGCCGGCAACAAACAAATCCACGTGATGAGTGGGCGGCACATCGGCCCACCAGTACCACGGCGAGACACCGATTGCCTGCGACAACTCAAAAACGCCGAATGCCGTACCGCGCCGGTCGCTACCAACGATCACCAAACCCATCTCAACGTTCGGCATTGGACGAGGAACCGTCACGATCACGAAACTCTCCCAAAGTCCGCGCAACTGCTCGACGTTGAGTTTGCTGCTATGAACGAGCGAATCAATGAACGGACTCTTGCCGAGCGTGCCAACGATTACCGCGTATCTGAAAAGATGCGATGCATCACTAGACAGCGCCGGCTTTTTGCCGGTTACGAGCTCGACATCTTCAGCAAAGTTTTGCGCAGCGATCTGAACCACTTTGAAATCTTCTGAGGAGACCAGAATGTCCGCCGCTTGAGATTGCCGCACCAGGCTGAAATCGCCCTTAACGTAGCGATCGTGGATCCAGGTTTGGTCGGTAGGATTAGCAAGCGTGACAGATTTAAGCGCGAAGAAGACCAGTAAGGCTCCAAAGGCCAACTGCGTAGCGGCGACCCGTTTGCGGGGCTTCGGATTGACCATCGCTAATTCGTTCTCTTTATGACCCCTCATGAACGCGACCATTCTTCACATTCCGTTTGGTCGGTTTTCAAACCAGGCTTGCAACTCCGCATCCAGCGTCTTCAAGTCCGGCTTCTTTGCCGCAATCGCACGCGACTCTTGCCACTCCTGATTCAGATCACCCAGCTTCACACTCGAGCCGACCCGAACAAATAGGGGTATCTGATGTAGTTCGGCGTTGACCGTGATCGTCTGGCCACCAGGATAAATTTTGTCTGGGTTCCAGGCATCACGCCAGCGATCGCCCGAAGGTAGATAGACTTGCTGAGTTCGTTTTCCCTTCTCCCAGATCGGCGAGACGAGAATGTCTTGCCCATAGAGATACGTCCACCAATTCACCCACGCGGCGGATGATTTTGGATCGACCAAAAACAGCGGGCGCACTATCGGCATTCCGGTCTTTGTCGCTTCCTGTGCGTACTTGTAGCTGTAATCGATTAGGCGCTGATGCAAGCGCGCGTAAAGACGCCAGATGGCGATCAGTTCGGGGTCGTAACTCGGTTCACGCGGGAGGTTCCAGAAAGCTACGTTGCGTGTTGGGCCAACTTCCATAATCGGAGTGAAGGCGCTGAAGCCCAGCCAACGCCCGCAAACTTCCTGTTCCAGCAGTTGCTGATTGTAGCCGCACGTGTCCGATCCCCAGTTCGGATATCCCATCAAGGCCGAGCGTTGCACCGCAATGATCGAAGCCCGCAAACCTTCCTGAGTTCCGCCAATGTCGCCGCCCCAAAATACGCCGTACGGAGAGCTGCCGGTGTAAGCGCCACGCGGCATCAAGACGAAATCGTGGCCACGAAATTTTGATGCGATATTGTAAGTCGCTTTCAGATACATCGCGACGTAGGCGTTGCGGTTTTCGCGAATCGAGCGGCCATCGAACAATTTGAAAGGTCCATTGTCGGGAATGTCTTCTTCGCCGCGATCGAGTTTGAATGCCGCCACGCCGAGCTTTAGCAGCTTGGCCACCCCATCCTGCCAATAAGCCTTCGCCGCCGGATTTGAGAGGTCGACCATCGGATAATTGTTGCCGTTTGCAGGCCGCCTTTGGCCCGCGAGCGCGTAACCTTTCGCGAGGGCCTGTTTCTCCATCTGCCCCTGAAAAAACGGCGCGATCCAAAGTAGCGTCTTAGAGTTCAAACCCTCGAGCCATTTCACCATCTCGGCAAAGTGCGGCAGCCGCTTTTCATCAATCTCGAAATCGTCGTAGCCCCAGGGCAAGCCCGGCCCCCACGGCCGATCGATCCAGTAGACACCGTTCGGGATTCCGTAAGCCTTCATCAAAAGCACGTCTTCCATGACTTCCGAATTAAACGGCGCAGTCACCGGCGTGCCATCGTAATACTTTGGACGTTGCGTATGTTCGTCGCGCCAGCGCCAGGGCGTGAACATCCATTTTGGCGGCATAAACGGTGGGCCGGCATCGAGCGCATGAGTCCGAACAAGTGTTGCCGGATCGCTCGCGGTGTAAACCTTCATCTCGAATGAAGGGCCTTCGAATTCGATCTTCACGCGGTTAGGATTGGCAGCGGCGAAATCAAACAAGCCCGGCCACGTTCCCTTCACGAACACCGCATAACCACGCGACGAAAGATAGAACGGCGCGTAGATCGAAGTTGTCGGCTTGACGATCATCTCGATCTTCTGGCCGCGAAGATCCATTGCTTTGGTGATTCCCGTCGCCCACGATGCCGCTTGCGGACCATCGACCACGCGCTCCATCAA
>QHXG01000278.1 GCA_003222845.1 Acidobacteriota bacterium
GTCGGGGCTCGCTCACCTGAACGTGACCACGCAACAACCGCCACCTGTCAGTAAGACTTACATTTTCAGCCAGGCTACTTGTCTCGCCAATCCCGTGCACGTGCCGCTGGGCGCTACCGTCCAGGTGCAATTGCCGGGCAACCACGCGCCAAACGGCAAATGGGAGGTCGTTGCGCCATTCCCAAAGAACCTAAAACTCACGTCAGTCAAAATAATAGACAGCAAGGGGCGCATCCCGGGCCTTGACGCGATCTACATCTTTAACTTCACCGCCGCTTTCGGAGGACCGGCGACAATCACTATGCGCGCAACGCCGCCAATCTCCGTCACGTATCCTAACCTGAAGAATCCTGATCCGATAAAGTGTCCTACACCTACACCAACACCGCAAAACGGCCAGCAAACATACAAGCTCGAAACCCTCAACTATTATTTGATCGTGGATTTAGCGGCCCGTCCGAAGTGAGTCCTCGTGATTCAGTTAGACTGAGGCTTTGGTGCGCTTATCAACATCCTGGCAAAATTTCTGTTGGACGGACGTAGCCAAGTGGTAAGGCAGAGGATTGCAAAACCTTTATTCGCAGGTTCGATTCCGATCGCCGCCTCCAAAAACTCAGTGCACTCCCAAATCGCGAGAATATTTTTTCGCGAAGTAAACTACGGAAGGCCGTCATACATCGTCAAGACAGCCGTCCTGCGCTTTCAGTTTCTTGTTTATTTGATGTTAATGGTCTTGACGACTTTCCCGGACGTACAGCAAACGGCGTGCGCATCTCGGTCGGGTGATCATTAAGTAGTAGTTTCTCAAGAAGGCGAGTACAGTAGTCTCCTCGACTCTCCCGGATTCCCGTAGAACCGCGAACTAAGTATGAGAGAAATAAATCGAACCCGCGTGATTCAGGCGGTCAGGCGCAAAGTTCGCTCGGGTTCCATAGTCTTTTGCCCGCTGGCGATCCTTCTGTGCTTAATCTCTGCTGTGACTGGCGTCACCTTTCTGTTCGACGGCACCTTACATGTTAGGGCTGAGCAACACGGACAAAAGGGCGTGGAGGAGTTAAGTCCAACGGTGATGAATCGTCCCGGGGTGGTTTCATTCGGTCGTGCGCTAACGAAATCCGGCCCGTCCGAAGATCACCTTTGGCGTGAAAGAAAAGGTATTAGGAAAGATAGTAGAGAGGCCGGAGGCAAGCTGGAGTTCTACCGAGCACTGAGCCTCAATGAGATCGCCCAAAGGGAAGTGCTCCGTCAAGTCCCAATGGAGCTCACTAAGGAGGCCAGGCAGACTCAGGTGATCATGTCGTTGCCGATGCCGGACGGAAGTCTTGCCCGATTTCGCATAGAGGAATCACCGGTAATGGCATCCCGCCTCGCAGCGCTTTTTCCAGACATCAGAACCTACCGGGGTCAAGGTCTGGACGATCCGACGGCTACGACCCGCTTCGATGTGACGCCTGCAGGCTTTCACGCTATCGTGCTCTCCGCGCACGGGACAGTCATCATTGAGCCGGCCGCGCGCGGACGATCCCGCCAGTATGTTAGTTATGATCAGCGTGATGCGCCGAAAGATGGGAACACATCTAGTTGCCTTCTTCTAGGCGCCGAGCAGTCATTGGCCCAACAGCAAAGCAAACAGATCGAGCGCAATGGTTATTGGACTCCGGACGGCACGACCGGCACGACGCTGCGAACTTACCGTCTGGCGCTAGCCGCTACCGCCGAGTACACGCAACAATACGGCGGCGGGACTGTTGCGGGCGCGCTCGGTGCGTTGACCACAACAATCAATGCTGTTGACGCCATTTACGAACGTGACCTCGCGATCCATTTAATGTTGGTTGTTAACGAGCCGTCCATCATCTTTACGAATTCAGCGACGGATGGATATACCAGCGACGATGCCACTTCATTGCTAACTCAGAATCAAGTGATCTTAGATCAGCGGATCGGTCCGGCTAACTACGACGTCGGCATGGTCCTTGATGGGCACGTCTACGCTTACCAGCCTGGCCATTTCATATTCCAGGGAGCGGCTCAGTTTCAAAGCGTCTGTGTCGGTGGCTCAAAAGGCAAGGGCGTCTCAATCTTCCGTTTCACTGAGCCGTCCACGACCAACGCCATCTATGTTGTCGCTCATGAATTGGGTCATATGTTCGGGGCGCTGCACACGTTTAACGGCACCCTTGACGACTGTGGCCCCAGTCGTTTTGCTCAGGTTGCGTATGAACCGGGAGGTGGCTCGACCATTATGACCTACCGAGGCGGCTTCTTACCCAACGGAACTTATTTTCCCCTTTGTGGCGCCGAGGAACTCTTTTCGAATGACACTTACTTCCATACTGCCAGCATCGAACAGATTGTCAATTACACCACGTTCGGCAACGGCAGTTTTTGCCCGTCCGTGACCAGTACGGAAAATAATCCGCCAAGCGTTGACGCCGGCATCGACTATACGATTCCCGCTAACACGCCGTTTGCTCTTACGGCGACTGCCAGTGATCCCGAAAGCGACGGCCTTACCTATTGTTGGGAAGAATATGATTTAGGATCGGCAGGCCCGCCAGACACCGATAACGGTAACCGCCCGATCTTCCGTTCGTTTGCTCCGGTGCCAAGCCCCACGCGAACGTTTCCGCAGTTGTCGGACATTTTATCCGGCACGGCAACTTTCGGCGAATCACTGCCGACGACGACCCGCACGATGAATTTCCGCGTTACCGTGCGAGACAATCATTCTGGTGGAGGCGGTGTCAACACCGGGTCAATGCGAGTCAACGTGGTGTCAGGTAGTGGGCCGTTTGCGATCACGCAGCCCAGTTCTTTAACAACATGGGTAGCCAACTCCACTCAGACGGTGATGTGGAACGTTGCTAACACCTCATCGGGGCCGATTAGTTGCTTAACCGTGCGCATCCTGCTCTCTATTGATGGAGGAAACACCTTTCCCATCATCCTCTCATCCAGCAGACCCAATACCGGCGCAGCGACCGTCATCATTCCCAACACGCCTAGCTCGACGGCCCGTATCAAGGTCGAAGCCGTCGACAACATCTTCTTTAACATCTCGCTGCCAAACTTCACAATTACCCCTAACAGCACGGCCGCGCCGACGCTGCTGACTGAAGGAAACACGAATCGAGCGATTGCATTAGACTCCGTGACATTCTTGCGCGATCCTTTCCCGCTGGCAGCCATCAACAACTTCAGCCTGGATCAGCGCACGCGCATCACGCTCTTTGCCGTTAGTCTGGAACTGTTGCCCGGCGAATACGTCTCCGTTGTAACCGCTCAAGCAGAAGATGTTGGGCACAAAATATATCCGCTGAAAGTAGAGTATGTCGGTAAAGTTCCTGGCTTCGATTGGTTAACACAGGTGGTTATCAGACTGCCCGACGATTTCCTCAATGCTGGGGACTTCCTGCTAAGCGTGAATTTACGTGGCGCAGTCAGCAACAAAGCCGTCATTGGAATTCGATAGTCGGCAATTCGCTTTGCTCAAAGGCTTTTTGCCCGTGGTCCATTTAGACTACCAAGCGAAACAGTCTCGAATTTGGATGAACACAACCTAACGCGAAATGTCGGAAACGGCAATGAAACTGCAGATAGCAGAATCTAGCAAACTCGCGCAAACAGCCTCTTTGATTCTGCAAAACCTTTATTAATCGGTTCGATTCGCCGCCTCCAAATCGCGCTCCTTGTCCGAGCCTCTCGGACCGTTTCTTAAGTTTCAAGCGCAGAGGCATCCCGCTCAAAATCCAGGAGATGGTCAGGCCCGCACCGTATCACGCGGCGAAGCCAAAGTGGCTCAGCAAACGTCTGCTCAAGACCGCGCACAATTGCATACCTGGGTTCATCCGCGATCCGGACCGGCAGCCGGGTTTGGTCCCGCACATAATTGTCTAACCCGCTGAGTTGAGCCCCGCCACCCGTGAGAATGATCCCACGATCATATATATCTCCGGCTACTTCAGCCGGAAGCTCAGCGAGCGTCATAGAGATGATTTCAACTATCTTGCGAACCACTTCGTGAGCGACGGGATAGACTTCCCCAGCTGTGATTTCGAGAGCTCCGGGGCTGCTAGTCAAAATATCGCGACCCTTGATCGTGATTTCTTGCGCGAGATTATCTGGCAAAGTTGCTGAAACCAGCTCAAGCTTAAGACGCTCCGCGGTTTGCTCGCCAATAGCGAGTCCGCGGTGCCGGCGCACATGATCAATGATCGCCGCGTCAATGTCCCGGCTTCCGATTCGCTCGGTTCGCGCGTGAACCATGGCGCCGTTCGCGACGATGGCCACGCTCGTGGTCGACCCGCCGATGTCAACGACTGCGGAGGCGCGAGTGTCGTCTATTTTGACGCCAGCACCCAGGGCAGCAGCTAAGCCATTTTCTATCATGCACACGCGGCCAATACCGGCTCGTTCGGCAGCATTGAGTAGCGCTCTCTGCTCAACTTGAGTGATCCCCGACAGGACACTCATGATCGCGCGCCGGCTGAAATGAGAAATACCGCTGCGTGCCTGACGCACAAAATGCGCCAGCATTACCTTGGTTCTTTCAAAGTCCGCGACCACTCCGTCCAGCAATGGCGCAATCACCGTAACATCGCGGGCCTCTCTACCGTACATCTGTTGGGCCTCCAGCCCAATCGCTAGCACCTCACCGGTGCTGGTACTAACCGCAACCAGTGATGGCTCGTCTACCATCACGCCACGCCCGCGCACAACGATGATGGTTGCTTCAGACCCCATGTCTATAGCCATGGAATCTGAGACCAGGTTGCGCAAAGCATCGAGACCAGTGAACGCGGCCGTTTTGCTCATGAGTGACATGGGATTAGAAGAAGCGCCTATAGTTTATATTATGCAGCTAAGAGTGTGAACTTCTTGCTTCTATGATTCTCAATTATCAATGTTTCGCAGTCCGCGGAGCAGGAGTTGAAATCGAACGATGAAGATAAGGCGCTGCTCGACAAATACTACGGGCAATCATACGGGCAATCCTACAGCGCGGCGGAAAGCCGGCCGAAACTGTGGCGCGATTACGAGTCCCTACAGGCGCTCGCAATGAATTTCCGCGGACGCTCTTTTAACCTCGACGACTCATCTGACCGCCAGGCTCTGAAGATCTATCTCCCGAATTTAGTTGTCCATTTCCTCTGGATTTTGTAAGCTGCATACAGCGGATTAACCTCAGAGGCATTTCCTGCCGTAGCTATCGCTTCCGCACTTGCCCAAAACAATGCTGATTTGTGGAGGCATCGCCATGAGACGTTGTCCAGCTTGTGACTTTATTTATGAAGACGATGAAAGACTTTGCGCAATGGACGGCACCGGTCTCGTCCACCTCAGCGGACCGTTGCCATTTGAAGAAAGCGCCTTGCAGCAATCGGCCGCGCGGACAAATTCACACGGGCACAGCTTAACGCTGATTGCCGCGGGCATCGTCGTGGTAATCGCTCTGGTCTTGTACTTCAACAACGTCGCCAACCGAAACGCACTTCAGAGCAACCCACTCGGAGCAGCAAAAACTTATAATCCGTCACAGCCCGACGGTCAGAACCCGGTTGTTGTCACTCCTGTCGAGACGGCAACTCCCTTCTCTACCCCGTCGCCGGCTTTCAACCCAACACCTCCGAAAACCGACGCTCCACGCAAGACTTATCGCGCTCGCCAATTGGACGACCACGATCCGCTTCGCGCTGGTCCTTCGGAAACTGAAAGCCCCTTACCGAGACCGTTGCCCTCCTTCACCCCGACACGCGCGAAAATCGATGTGCCTTCAAATAAGTCCGTTTCCTCGCCTGTGAAACCCAACTTGCCACCGTCGGAATCGCGGCCTTCTGCAACACCGCCGAAGGAAGTAAAACCAACCGATACTAATCAGAAGAATGAATCACAAATTACGTCATTTTTTAAGAAGGCCGGACGCGCGCTGAAAAAACCGTTCAAGCACTGAGGATCGCACGCCAAAGACTTCCGTAGGTTTTCGGGCGTTGGTTTCGTGCGTTAGCTTAGGTTGCATCCCAAAATCGCAGGCCTGACCCCGTTTTGTTTTTCTTCGTGACCAATTTCCTGCGTGTCGGGCAAAAACTCGTTCACGCGAATCAAAGGCACCGGGAGCTGGTGCGAACCGCCAAAGGTAGACCTGCCACTCGCATCGCCATAAACTCTTCTTGACATCGAGACCAGGGAACCTCTAAATGTTTGTAGCGGGCTGACGAACTGGTTCGCGCTTGCCTCAGAACTCCTCACGATATTAAGTATTGCGCTTTTGCCCTTCGGAACTTTTCAGATCCTCTCTCTCGGGATTGCCGCGAAAGGAAACACTCTGAAATGAACAGATTTGGTCTAACTGCCGTCTTACTTCTCATCCAATTACTGCCTGCCATCGCTGTAGGTCAGGGGTTGGATAACCGGTTGTTTGATACCTTGCCAAACGCGAGAACGAACAGTCTGGAACAACCGTTGGCCTCGGGAGAGAAAAAGCAATCTCTCAATGCCGCGAAGTCCCAGCGATCAATCGGTCCAACCTGCCCGGTCTCTGGCAAATCATTGCGTTCTACCGACTCGCGTTACTGTAGCGTCATATTGTCGATTGGCGTGGGCCTCAGCGCCAGGGGAACTCCAATCTCATTGTGTGAAACCGAACTGACGCCGGACACTT
>QHXG01000313.1 GCA_003222845.1 Acidobacteriota bacterium
CAATGTCGATCTAAAGAAGCGTTTTTCGATGAACTTCCAATTTCTCGCTTCTTACACGTGGTCGCATTCGATCGACGACTCATCTGATTTGCAGACGCTGCTGCTGCCACAGGACAACCGGAACTTTGCTGCTGAGCGGGCCAACTCGCTCTTCGATCAGCGGCATCGGTTCGTCTTCAGCGCGATATTCGCCTCGCCGCAAGGATGGCGGTCCGGCGATGGGCTCTATAAGTTTCTGGCCGATTTTAGCCTGGCGCCCATCTTTGAAATGTCGTCCGGTCGTCCGTTCAATATTTTGAGCAATCAGGACACGAACAACGACCAATCAAACCAGACCGACCGTCCTTCGGTCCTTCCCAATGGAACGCTTTGTGTGCCGGGCACGGCCGGTTGCACGCCGCTGATTACCAACGGCGTCTTTTCTACCGGCGATCTGGGGCGCAATATGGGCATCACGCACCGGTTCAAATCTCTGGACATGCGGCTGACGCGCGTGGTTAGACTCGGCGAGCGCCTGCGCCTGGATGTCATCGCCGAAGGTTTCAATCTATTCAATCGCTTCAACGAAGCCGCCGCTTCGCCATTCATCGATGACGTCAACGCCTTCCATCAAAGGGCCAGCAACGGTCGTTATTTCAGCCGGTCCACCGCGGCGTTCGATCCGCGGCAATTTCAGTTTGGTTTGAAACTGAATTTTTGAGTGCGCTGTGTGAAGCGATAAGCTGAAAACTCCCACTTAGGTTTATGCTCTGAAATTCAGTTCCTGCCGGCGGTCAAAGAATTTCGCCCACGCATTGCGATTCTTCTTTATCAATCCGGGCACATTCTTGATCGTGAAATCCGAAATCTTCACGCCTTTCTCGATCTGCTTCCAGGTGAGCGGCATGGACACAGTTGCGCCCGGCTTGGCGCGGGCGCTAAAAGCGGCGGCGATCGTCTTGCCGCGCGCGTTCTGCATTGCATCCACATAAACCTGTTGCTTCTGGCGCTTGGCGAGTGAACGTTGAATCGTAGCGATTTTGGGAGCCCGCTGTGCGACTTCGCTCGCGAGAGCTTCGGCCACGGCCGCTATGTTACGGTAATCGTGTTTCGGTTTAAGCGGCAGATAGACATGGATGCCCGACGAACCTGAGGTCTTCGGAAACGCAGACAAGCCAACCTCTTCAAAAACTTCCTTGCAGACCAGGGCCACCTCCAGAACGTTTTTCCACGGCGCTGCTTTGGGATCGAGATCGAGCATCAGGTAATCCGGAGAGTCGAGATGCTTGACGGTAGAGTGCCACGGATGTTGTTCGATCGTTCCCAGATTTACAAAATGCAGCAGCGAACCGACCGTCGTATAAACCGCATAGTTCAATTCGCGGCCCTCTTGATTCGTCAGGCGCACAGTTTTGATGAATGGCGGCGCGCTCTCCAAATCCTGCTGAAAGAACATCGGCGCATTAATGCCGCGCGGGTAACGTTGCAGGATAGCCGGCCGGTCCTTGAGGAAGGGAAGAATGTGCGGCGCGAGCCGGAGGTAATAACAAAGGAGATCGAACTTGGTAATCTTCTCCGTTGGCCAATAGACGCGATCGATGTGGGTGAGCGACACGTGCTCCCCGTCAATTTCCAGAATCAGATTGCCCTTGGGTTTCTTCAGCGCGAGAAACTCCTCGCGAGAAGCGGCCGAGCCTTCACGCTCGCGCGTGCGCTTGCTTTTCGCCGGATTCTTTGCAGCAACGGCCATACCTGTTGAGGTCCATTCTAGCACTTACGGTCCAGTGAGCTACATCACGCGGTTTTACGATTAGATCCTGATCTCCGGCTGCTAAATCAATCGAACGCTTCGAGAACCTCGGTGACTCTCGCGGACTCTGAAAACTCGTTTCCTCTCTATCTACTTCTTATTGACACATCGAGCCTGTGTTGGCATTGCGGTTGCGGTCAAGAGGGTGCAAAGGCGCTTCGGGATTGAAATGCTGATGCTTCCCCACTAGGGCGAGCTCGAATCGCGTTGTCAAAAACCGCAGGCGATTAAAAATCGACGCCGCCGTGGGGCCTGAACCCGGGGATACAAAGCTGTCCGAGATGCAGTCACACGTATGTATATCAGACGGAATATGATTGCGTGGCCGGCGACCGAGCCCAAATTCTAAGCGGCCCGAAAGCTGGGGCCAGTTTTCAGTTAGGAGGTGAAGTCATGAAAAGTAAAGCAAGCATTGGAGGACATCCGATCCATCCGATTCTAATTCCATTTCCAATTGGGCTTTTGGTTTTCTCATTGATTGCCGATCTGATCTATCTGTGGCAAGGGGGTCTGCTCTGGGAAAGCTACATCGCTTTCTACACGTTGTCGGCCGGAATCATCGGTATGGCTGTGGCCGCCATTCCGGGATTCATCGATTGGCTAACGCTGACCGATCCGAAAGTTGTGCCGGTGGCCAATTGGCATGCGCGCGTCAACATCATCACGCTGTTCGTTTTCATTGCCAGCTTCTACCTGCGAACCACGAGTGGAGCCACTTGGATCGCGGGCTTGACGACGTTGCCAATCATACTTTCGATCATTGGCGTGATTGGACTTGGGATCGCCGGCTGGCTGGGAGGCGAACTGGTATTCAGGCACGGTGTCGCGGTGAACACGCAAACTGAAACGGCGCCAGAGAAGCCGGAAGCACATCGACATATTCGCGCGGCGTGAGAGACCACGCGCGCAGGAAGGGTTGGTGAATGAATCATCGTGAAGTGGCGTATGCGCTTTTGCGCGTAACTTTGGGTTTAGTTCTACTATTTTTCGGCATTGGAAAGTTCATGGCGGGCATTAGTAATTTCGTCGGCGGAATGAATCAACACTTTGCCGGCAAGCTGCCAGCGATAATGGTAATGCCCTTTGCCTACGCAATTCCGTTCTGCGAAGTCATTGCGGGCCTGCTTATCTTGTTGGGCTTGTTCACCCGGGCGGGACTAGTTCTCTTCGGATTGCTCATAATCGGACTGACCTTTGGCACCGTAATGCTCGGCGATGCGCCGACGGTCGCGCACAATCTGCAGTACGCGTTGGTGAATTTTGTGCTGCTGTGGTTGGTCGATCTCAATCGCTATTCGATTGATGGCTTGATGCGCCGAAAGCCACCCGCCGGCTTCACAACCTAATCCTCGGAAACCCCTTTGGCTTTCAATTTTTAGCACTGGAGTTTGTGATATGCGTAAGTTTAGTTTATTGGCAGTCGTGGCTTGCGTCGCACTGATCACTCTCAGCGTTGCTCTTCAACGTACGCGGGGTCGACGCGCGCCGCGCTGGATCGAGCAGAATGCTGACTTGATGTCTATGCCCGCGGAAGATGTGAACATGGAGAACGCCTCGTCCGCGGCCACCCAGCGCTACCGGCTTGATGCCTCGCAAAGCAAATTCATTGCACATGCTCTGGCGGGCGGACTGCTGTGGTTCAAAGGTCACGATCATCTGGTCGCGGTGCGAGAATTCACGGGCGAAGCGGAAGTGACTCCTGAGTCGGTGAATCCTGCTTCCCTGCAAATCACTGCGAAAACCGCGTCGATGGTCGAGACCAGCAGCGTCTTTACCGAGCAGCAAAAACAGATCATCGACAAAGAGCTGCGCGACATTGTGCTGCTGCCCGACCAGTATCCCGACATTCGTTTTCAGAGCACGAATGTTAGCGGGAAAAGCATCGGCAATGGCCAGTACGATCTGAAGATTGGTGGCGAATTGACTCTGCATGGCGTGACGCGGCCAATTACGATTCCGACAAAGGTGACCGTTACGGGAAACAACCTGCGGGCGCAGGGAGAATTCGAAATCGACCGGAGTGATTTTAAGGTGAAAGCGACTTCGGCGATGCACGGCTTGATTCGGGTACGCGACAAAGTGAAGTTCACGTTCGATATCGTCGGACATCGACTCTAGAAGTTACAGAACCGCGAGCGGTAGCGACCGGCCTGAATCAAGCTACAGAGACAGAGAATTGAGTTTGGGTGGAAACTCGTGTCAGAACCCCGAGCGGTAGCGAGGGAATCCTATGCTCAATCCTGACTTCATGATCGGGTCGCTACCGCTCGCCGTTCTGACACTCGAGGCACAGTTCTACTTGCGTAAAGAACTCTCCGCTTGGCATCATGCCGACAATGTACGAACTGTCGAATAAGGGAAGGAAACTTCTCGACGGCTTGCAAGCGGATGCCTTCAAATATTTCCTGCACGAGGTCAATCCCGCCAATGGTCTGGTTGTTGATTGCACCAAGAAAAATTTTCCCTCCAGTATCGCGGCAACGGGTTTGGCGCTTTCGGCTTATCCGCTGGGCGTCGAGCATGGCTTTCTTTCCCGCCGCAGCGCGGTCGAGCGAACCTTGACGACGCTGCGTTTCTTTGCCAAGAGCGAGCAGAGCAAGAGTCCAGAGGCCACCGGCTACAAAGGTTTCTATTATCACTTCCTCGACATGAAGACTGGACGACGGACCTGGGACAGCGAACTGTCAACGGTTGACTCGGCATTTCTCGTCGCCGGCATGCTCGCCGCCGCCGTCTATTTCGATCGTGAGACTCAGAAAGAAGAAGAGATTCGCACGCTCGCGGATGGGCTGTACCGCCGCGTCGATTGGCATTGGGCGACGAACAGAGCTAAGACTCTAACGCACGGTTGGAAGCCGAAGACGGGATTTCTGCGTTATCGCTGGAAACAATATGACGAAGCGCTCTTGCTCTACGTCCTTGGCCTGGGCTCACCGACCTTTCCGCTTCCGCCGGAGAGTTATCGCGCGCTCTCATCGCGGTATAAGTGGAAGAAAATCTACGGCTACGAGTATTTGTACGCCAGCCCGCTCTTTACTCATCAGTTCTCTCATATCTGGCTTGACCTGCGCGAGATTCAGGATGAATTCATGCGCAAACACGATCTCGATTACTTCGAGAATAGCCGCCGTGCCACTTATGTGCAGCAAGAGTACGCTCGGCGCAATCCCAAAGAGTGGAAAGGCTACAGCGAAGTCTGTTGGGGGCTCACCGCCTGCGAAGGTCCGGGACCAAAGATTCTGAAGATCAAAGGGAAGGAGCGAAAGTTTTTCGATTACGTCGCGCGCGGCGTACCTTATGGTCCAGACGACGGCACGGTCGCGCCGTGGGCCGTCGTGGCTTCACTGCCTTTCGCGCCCGAGATCGTTCTGCCCACGTTGGAGCATTTCAAAAAAACCGAAGTCGGCAGACACCGCTACGGTTTGGAAGCCACCTTCAACACGACCTTTCCCGCCAAAGACTGCCCAACGTGCGGCTGGCTCTCGCCCTGGCACTACGGCATCAATCAAGGACCGATCGTGCTGATGATCGAAAATCATCGTAACGGATTTTTGTGGGAACTGATGCGCAAGTGTCCCTACATTGTCGAGGGGCTGCGTCGCGCAGGTTTTAAGGGTGGGTGGCTATCCTGATGCGAGCTTCTCTGACCACGGAGCAGTTTCGATAAAGCTTAAGCCCTCAAGCAGTGGCTTCTGATTGCACTGGCCCCGCGGTCGCAAATTTATCCTTCCAACGAATTCTTCCCGTCACCTGCATTACCACAAACAGCGTTATGATCGAGCCGATGGTAATCGCCAAACCGGTGAAGCCTTTCAAGAAGAACGCGTAGGAAAACGCAACCAGGTAAATGAACTGGGCCAGCGCCGCTTCGCGGGTTGCGAAACGGGTTCCGACCACCAGCCGTAGATACGAAACCACCAGAAAGATCGATACGACGGACGAGACGACAAAAGCTAGATGAATCGAGACGTGATCGACCAGATAGGCGAGCAACAGGTGAAACGAAAAGAATGCCGCGGCGAGAAAGAAATAATTCATCGGATGCAGTTCGATACCGCGCAGCGTGGTAATGATGAGCATGAGAAAGAAAAAGAAGAAGAGTGAAACCGGCGCAAAGAAACTAATGCGGCCGGCCAGCGGACCCGGCTGTAACTTCTCGGGCATGGTCATCGCGATCTGGTAGCCGGAAACCAGGTTCTTGTAATTCCAGTCCAGCTCCCAGCCGTTTGAAGTCTCGGTTTTCCGGGACGGCGAAAGGGTGTTGTCGGGG